>CAVBQN010000109.1:0-6055 GCA_963597545.1 Fusicatenibacter saccharivorans | reverse complement strand
TATTGCCTTCGGCACTTCCCCCGAAGGGGGAAGCAAGACGTTACGTAGCTAACGGTTTCCTTAACTTAATAGCATTACCTAGTTACCCAGTCCCCTCATCACTTTTCTTCCCAGAACGGATTCACGAGGCGGATGATCCATTTCTCACCGCCGGTGAATTTGCTGTTGTACTTCCTTGCGGTATCCTCGTAGCGCTTTCTGAGCTCTGCTACCGCTTCCTCAAGAGCGCGGATGGTCTTCACCGCGGTATCCGAGCGCATGTCATCGCCACACACCGGACAGAGCGGCGGCTTTACGAAGTCCGCATTCACACGCGAATGGCAGTGCGGGCAGGTGATGAAGTCCCCCGCGAACTTTTTCTCATTCTGCGTCTCCTTATAAGCGGCGAGACGCTCTTCCTTTTCTTTGAGACGTTTCGCAAGAGAAATCATCTTTGGCGAAGGCTCGATACCGATCTTGTACTTCACCGCATACGAAGTCGGGACACTCTCTAAATACTCCAGTGCCTGGTTCTTCGTATTGAAGATCTTTTCCTTGAAGAAAAGCCCCTTGAAGACTTTATTCGCCTCGCGCTTCATAAAGCCTTCGGCCACGAGCGCCTCCTTCATCGTGTCCTTGATATCCTGCGAAGGATGGGTGATGTCGAATTCCCAGACCTTTTCCCGCCAGCTGCCCTTTCCGGACGCGGCAATCCCTCCTTCACTCATTTCCTTCTCTTCCCTTTCTTTCGCTGCTGTTTTTGGCTTGGGCGCTGCCTTCGGGGAAGCGGCCGACACTTTCGGTGAAGCCTTCTTCACGCGAGCCGGCTTCTTCTCTTGTGCCATTCCTTCGCCAAAGAGTGACGCTTCTTCCGAGATAGCCGCCTTCGCACGTTTTTGCTCCGAGGAAGGAGCCGCCTTCCTTGTACGCACTCTTTGCTTCTTCCCCGCCGGCTTTTCCATCATGAATGCAAAAATATCTGTCTGTTCATAATTGGGATCTTCCATCTGAGATCCTCCTTTATCATGGGTCTTCGTAGTAAAAAAATTTTCTCTATCATATCACAGGGGACGGGGTATGACTAGACGGGTGACCAGTCCCTAGGGAAACGCTGATTAAATCGTTGTCAGATTTAATCAGCGTTTCCCGGGTATTGCGTTTTCTAAATAACTGGCATTTAAGTCAACTTCCGAATAAAGTTAGGAGTGAGGAGTTAGGAGTGAAGGTACGGCGCATAAAATCAGGAAGCGCCGTAGCGTTTTATATAAAATAATGGACAAACTATTTTATATGATGAGGGGTATTGGGGCACTATATGAATGGTGTGTCCCTGCCAGCACTTCTCACTTCTCACTTCTAACTATAACTAGAAGTAGCCTATATCTAGTTTATATGAAAACGCAATACCAGTCACTCATTCCTGCTTTCCCATTTATACTTTCGACCACAATCCAGTTTAATTATTTTCTATATATGACCTATTCCCAGCCGGAACAAGGAGTGGTATAATGCATTATATAAACAAAGTATAAATCGGGACTTTAGAATTTGGCGTCTACCGTTTAGGACTCACAGGGGCTTACAAGAAATACCCCCCAAGCGCATCTGGAGTTCCTCTTTTAGCCCGCATGTATATTTGCAAACAATTGTTTACCCCCCCCGAAAAAATTTCACCTTTAGATGGGTGGGCGGCGTATCGTAAAACCGAAAGAAACGGATTTCCGCTTCCCGCCGGAAACGCTGACTCTTTCGAAAACATGCACCATAGATTTGTTTTCTGAGATTAGCATTTTCCAATAAGCCTCTTCGATGCACGTGCGAAGGCTTCCTCTGAAAGGTTTGATGATTCATGCTCCAAATGTCTTATTGTCTCCGCTCTCTCGGTGACATAGAAAGCTGCATCCGTCTCTTTGCAGCCTCCTATGTCCCGGGAAAGCAGTCGATCCTGATCTCCATATATACGCACTGGAATAAGCCGGAAACGATCCGCGAGATGACCCGGCTCTTTTGTGCTGCCTTCCCCGAGGCAGAGATCGCCGGCATGACGACCGCCGGCGGCATCGATCATGGCCGCATGCGTCTCCGTCAGACTGTCGTCACCATTCAATTCTTTGAAAAGAGTGACGTACACACCGCCATCTATGACTTTTCGAAAGATCCCATGGGCGAGCTCGGGGAAAAAGCACGAATCTTCTGCCAAAGGCAGAATGACCTCTCTGCGCTCCTTCTGCTGATGACACAGCGCTGCTACGACTTCGAGCCCTTTTTGACCGCACTCGACAAGCTGGGAAAGGACATCCCCATATGCGGCGGGTATGCCCATACCTATCGGAATGAAGATGGCATTTACGTCTTCACCAAGGATGCCATCCTTTCCCGCGGTATCCTTCTTGTCACCTTTTCCGGTGACGTAAAGATCATGACAACGAGCGTCATGGGCTGGCAGCCCCTCGGACGCACCATGACCATCACAGCGATAGACGGCCCCCTCGTCATCCGCTCCCTCGACTACAAGCCCGCGGCCTATTTTTATCAGAAATATCTTCACAGCACGGATTTCGGGAAAGGCGAGCTGCTCTTCCCTCTCGTCAGAAGCAGGCATCAGGTCCAGCTCTCCATTCTCCCGCTCGAGTCACGAAGCAACGGTGCGCTTCAGACAAATGTTTTCAGCCACGTCGGCGATCAGGTGCAGATGGCTTACGGCGACCCCGATCAGGTCATTCTCTCCAGCCGCGAAGCACTTGGCCATATCGAGCGCTTTGCCCCCGAAGGGATGCTCCTCATCTCCTGTGTCACGCGGCGTTACTTCCTGAAGGAGGATGTCAATCAGATCTTGTCTGCCTACAGCGACTTCTGTGTCGCGCCCGGCGGGTACGTGAATGGCGAGCTCATCCGCATCGATGGAAAAACACAGGCGACCAATATGACCCTCATCTCCGTCTGCTTCCGCGAAGGCGAGGCGCCCCTCGTGGCTGCGACAAGGAAGCCGCATGCCCCCGTCGTCCTTGGTGAAGCACTCTCTACGATCCAGCGGCTTGCGACCTTCGTCACGGAAACCACGAAAGAACTCGCAGAGACACAGAAACAGCTTTCCTTCGCTGCCAGCCACGACAGCTTCACCGGTCTCCTCAATCGTGGCTCGATCGAGAAAATGCTCTGCCACTGCCATGAAGATGCCCGTGCGCGAGGGCTCACCTTCTCCGCGCTTATGATCGACCTCGATACCTTCAAGCGTATCAATGATACCTTCGGTCACGCCAAAGGGGATGAGGTGATCTGTGAAGTCGCAAGTATCCTGAAACACATGATCCGTCCGACCGACTTTGCCGGCCGCTGGGGCGGTGACGAATTCGTCATCCTCCTCCCCGGAACCACACCCCCCAGCGCACTCATCGTAGCGAGCCGTCTGCAGAAGGCCTTCCGGCGTATCCAGCTCCCCGACCGTTCCTTCCTCACCGCCAGCATCGGCTGCACCACCGCCTCGCCGGAGGAGACCGAGGCGGGCTTCTACAAGCGCATGGACGATGCCCTCTACCTCGCCAAAGAAGGCGGCAGAAACCGCGTCATCCTCCTCGATGCCGAGCATCAGGTGAAAGAGGTGACGCAAGACTAGTGACTGGGGACTGGGGACTAGGGACTGGGAGACATCAGATTCCCCCGCATCGTCATTTCGAGCGAAGCGAGAAATCCTTGTCATTCGCGGCGAGGGACTCACGATTTCCCCACATGTGCCGCGCTGTTCCGCTTTCCACATCTGTCTTTCATCCCGCCTGTGCCCTATCCGCCCCTACGGGGCACCTTCCCCTCGAGGGGAAGGCTGACGATACGAGGGAAACCTACTATCAAGAGACCTTCGGGCATCGCCCTATATATATTCGCGGCGCTTCTATATTTTTATGCGCCGCACCAGCACTCCTCACTCCTCACTCCTCATTCGAGCAGAGCTTTCATTCATAATCCAGAGGCAGCACGCCCCACGGGCTAACCCTGAAACCCTATTTTTCCAAAGAAGGGGTCCTTATGAAACCGTACTCATATACCATTTCCAAGCCCTCCGAGATCGGAGGCGTCATCCGTGCCTTTCGTTCCCTTGGCGCGTCCGGATGCTCCCTTCTGATCTCCATCTTCACCGCCTACACGAAGAAAGAAGGCCTTCAGGAGATGGTGGATGCACTGTCTCTATCCTTTCCGGAGGCGGAGATCTCCGGGATGACGAGCAGCGTATGCATCGAGCAGGGCGTGAACCGCACCGAAAAGATCATCATCCTTTTCGAAGTCTTCGAAAAGACATATATCCACACGATCTGCTTCGACCATGCACCGGGGAAGGAGGACGCTGTCGGATGGGCCGTGATGGGTGAGATCAATAAGATCTCCCGGCCCATCTGTGGCATTGAGATCCTGGCCTCCCAGAGCGATGACCGTTTTTCCGACTTCTCGCCCTTCCTGAACGTACTGACGCACGAGCTGCCGGGGACGCTTCCCGTCTGGGGCGCACTCGCGGATTCACAGACCTGGCCGAACCATACCTATGTCTTTTCCAAAAAATACATCTCAACTGCCGGGCTGGTCCTTCGCATCTATACAGGCGATATCTCCATCATGCTCAACCATGTCCTGGGCTTCCGCCCGCTCTCTCGTCCCCTGACCGTGACCGCGATGGACGGCCCTATGATCATCAAAGAGCTCGACCACAAGCCTGCGGTCTACTACTACGATAAATACATCCACACCCCTGATTTTCAGGAGCAGTCGCTCCCCTTTCCGCTGCTCCAGTTGGCAGATGGCTATGTCCATGCACACCTGCCGCAGGGACGCACGCTCAATGGCGGCATCCTTTTCAATATCCGCTGCACCGTCGGTACAGAGATGCGCCTTTCCTACGGCGACCCGGAGCTGATGCTCGCAGAAACGAAGAAGATCTGGGAGCAAATGCATGCGTTCGGAGGCGAAAGCACGCACATTCTCTCCTGCGCCGCGCGCTACCAGTTCCTCAATAAGAACCTCGGCGACGTCCTTGCCAATTACAACCATGTCACCCCTTCCTTCGGCATCTACGCCCATGGAGAAATATACCGCGCCGGGCAGCGTCTCGTCGCTGCCCATCTGACGGGAAATGTCGTCGTCTTCCGCGAAGCAGCAGAGGCGCAGCCAAAGGATGTCTCCTATAACCCCGTCCACCTGACGCAGCACATGACCCATCTCCTGCAGATGGCAGCCTTCGTCAGCACCACCATGAAAGAACTGGAAGAGACGCAGGACGCTCTCCAATTCGCTGCGACCCACGACAGCCTCTCCGGCCTTTTCAATCGCGGTGCGATGGAAAAGTACCTCGCCCAGTACGTCAAAAACAATGCGGGGATCGGGATGCCGCTCTCTGCCATCATGATCGACCTCGATCATTTCAAGACGATCAATGATACCTATGGCCACTCCATCGGCGATGCCGTCATCCGCACCCTTGCCGATCTCATGAAGAAGCACACCGCAGGCAGAGGCTACGCTGGCCGCTGGGGCGGTGATGAATTCCTCATCATCCTTCCCGGCTCCACGCTGGAAACGGCGGAGACGCTCTCCATCCACATGAAGGATGACCTTCTCCACGCCCATATCCTTCCTGATGACTTCCCTGTCAGCGCCAGCTTCGGTGTCACCATTGCCCGTCAGGGTGAGCTCGAGCAGAGCTTCTACAAGAGGGTCGATAACGCGCTTTATACCTCCAAGGAAAACGGAAAGAACCGCATCACCATCTTCGATGCCAATGGAACGGCAAAGGCTCTGACGATGCAGGAGACTGGTGACTAGGGACTAGGGATTAGACTAAGAGACTGGGAGACTAGGAGACATCAGACTTCAGACTTCTAACGCCTCAAGCGGGCATTGCCCCATATATATGCGGCGAAGCCGCCACCAACATTTCTCATTTTTCGTTACCCCAAAACAAAAAGGAGCTGTGAAGAAATGAATCCTCATTTCTTCACAGCCCCTTTTTACTTTGCTTTCATTTGGTTCAGGGTTCAGGGTTCAGGGTTCAGGGTTCAAGGTTCAGGGCTCTCGTGGCGGCTTCGCCGCCTTT
>CAVBQN010000108.1:0-6385 GCA_963597545.1 Fusicatenibacter saccharivorans | reverse complement strand
GTTTTCTCGTATCGCAAACCTAATCCCTAGCCACTAATCCCTAGCTACCAGTCACAAGTCACTAGTCACTAGCTACTCATCTCTGCTTTCAAACTTAGCCCTTGGGGCGTGCCGCCCCCCCTGATTGCGTTTGAAAGTCTTGCGCGAATGAGAAATTAGAAATGAGAAATGCGAAATGGTGGTGCGGCGCATTTCGTCATCCTGAGCGGAGAAAAACGTCGTATGTAAAAAATGGCTTATCTGAAATATGAGAACTGAGTCGAAGGAACTAAGCGCCGCGGAATTTCATATAAAGGGGTATTGGGGCGCTTTATGAATTGCGCGCCCCTTCCTCCACTCCTCACTCCTCACTTTTCCTCGACGTTTTTCAGGAAAATGAGATTGTCTTAGCATGACAAAACAAAACACCCGCAGCGAAGGGGTAACGCTGCGGGTGTTTTTTGATTGCCTTTTATCTGTCTCTTTCTCTGGTACGGCAGAGTCCGCGTTCACAGTTACGCAGGAAGCGGAGGAGATGCTCTACTTCCGGTGTGGACGGGAAGTCCTGCTCCATTTCTTCGATGGCTTCAGAGAGCTTCATGCCGGAGCGGAAAATGATGCGATAGGCCTTCTTGAGGAGGCTCTTGCCTTCCGGTGTGATGCCATTTCTGGAAAGGCCGACGCTGTTCAGCCCTACGATGCGGGCTGGATTGCCATCTGCGATGACATAAGGGCAAACGTCCTGCACGATCTTGGACATGCCGCCGACCATGGCGCAGGCACCGATCTTGACGAACTGGTGAAGGCCGCTCATGCCGCCGATGACCGCATGGTCTTCGACAGTGACATGACCTGCCGCGCCCGAGAAGGAGGACATGACGATGTGGTCGCCAAAGCAGCAGTTATGCGCGACATGGGTATAAGCCTGCAGCATATTGTAAGAGCCGATGCGTGTCTCGCAGTTTTCTCCGGTCGCTCTGTGAATGGTGACGTATTCACGGAGAAGATTGTGATCGCCGATGACGACGGTGCTGTATTCGTCTGCAAATTTCAGATCCTGCGGGTCTTCTCCAATGACCGCATGCGGATAGATGTGATTTTCTTTACCCATGCGGACATTCTTCGCGATGACAGCATGCGGTCCGATGATGGTGCCTTCGCCGATCTCGCAGTTTTCTCCGATGTAGGCATAAGCACCGATGACTACATTCTTGTGAATGATCGCGCTCGGATGAATAACGGCTGACGGATGGATATCCGGTGCCTCGTTTTTCAATACTTTGAGTTCCATTGTTCTTTCCCCTTTATGACAGCTTGCGCTGATTTCTTGACCGCCCAAAGGCGTGTTTAAGTTTTCTTAATACATAATCCGCCCACAAACAGTCAAATTATACTTTCATCTCAAGCGAAATCCGGCGATCTATCGCCGTTTATTATTATTTTCTCTCTATTTCGCTGATTTTTAACCATTTTGGAATTTTGAAAAAATCAGGATCAGGGATCCGTAGCTTCGAGTGACTGGTGACTAGTGACTAGTAGCTAGGGATTAGTGGCTAGGGATTAGTAGCGCCTAGCGACTGGTGACTGGTGACTGGTGACTTGAATACGACTTTCGGGCATCGCCCCATATATATTCGCGGCAAAGCCGCCACCTTCATTCCTCATTCCTAATTCCTCATTCGAGCAGAGCTTTCATCCCCAAAAGACGGCACGTCCCCGGGGCTACCCCTGACCCGGACAGCCATCTTATTTCTTGTCTTCCGGCCCTTCATTCGGATCGAGCAGGTAGAAGAGGAAATCCGCTTCCGCCTTGTGCACGCCATCGACCGAGCATTCGCAGTGGACTTTGCCCATGCGGCCGATGATCTTCTTGATGACAGCCTTGGTGACCATCTGGTCGCCGGGGAGAACCGGAGAGCGGAAACGGACGTGATCCATGCCGGTGAACATCGGGATGAGGCCTCTGTTTTCTTCCGGATACTGGAGTGCTACGCCGCCGACCTGCGCCATGGCTTCACAGATGAGAGCGCCCGGCATGACGGGATGTCCCGGGAAATGCCCCTGGAAAAATGGTTCATTCATGGTGACGGACTTCACGCCGATGGCATAGTCCATCGGGACAAGCTCGGTGATCTTGTCGACCAAGAGCATCGGATAGCGATGCGGCAGGATTTCCATGATTTCTTCTACGTTGAGTTCCATAAGTGTTTCCTCCTTGAAAATGTACGGGGATGGGAATCTATTTTTAGTGACTAGTGACTGGTGACTGGTCACCGGAAAAATGCGCGATGCTTCCTGATAATGATGTGCTGCATCACCATTCCTCATTATTTCAGGGCCTGCAGCTTTTCAGACAGCTCGGCATTCAGCTTGTGGCTGCCGAGGACGGCGATGATGTGCGCCTGCAGCGGGCCCACGAGAGAAATGTCGCCCAAGATATCCAGGATCTTGTGACGGACCAGTTCATCCTGAAAGCGGAGTTTCGAGAGACATTTGTCTTCGGAGTAGACGACCGCATTTTCCAGTGTGCCGCCTTTGCCAAGGCCCATCTTTCTCATGGCTTCGAGCTCCCATGTGAAGCCGATGGTGCGGGCGGGAGAGATTTCTTTCCGATAGCTTTCTTCATCAAGGATCACATCCAGCGTCTGACAGCCGAGGAGCGGATGCGGATTGATGGAGGTGAAGGTCACGCGAAGACCATCATAGGGGAGCGCGGCGATAAATTTCTTGTCGCCCTCATAGACAGCGACACTGTGATCGAGCGTGAGGACCGGGATGGTTTCTTCCTGCTCTTCGATGCCGGCTTCAAGCACCATGTCGACAAAGGTCTTGGACGAGCCGTCACCGACCGGCGGCTCGGCAGAGTCCATCTCGATCAGGCAGTTGTCGATGTGAAGCGCAAAGAGTGCGGAGAGGACATGCTCGACGGTGAAAACTTTCGCCGCGCCGTCCTCGAGCGTAGTTGCGCGCATGGTATTGGTGATATTCTGGCTCTTCGCAGCGACTGTCGGCGCGCCCGCAAGATCGCTTCTCCGGAAGAGGATGCCCGTGCCGGCTTTGGCCGGATGCATGGTCATGGTCACAGGCAGCCCGGAGTGCAGGCCATTGCCTTTGTAAGTGACCGGTTTCTGGATGGTGTGCTGTTTTCTATTCACGATGAGTACCTTTCATGAGAAAGAAAGATCACGGCAAGAAGTCGGAGAGGGTCCAGGGAAACCCTGCCCGCCTGCGATCAGAATGACGAATGCCCCCGATGCCAAGCTCCGCCCCCGCGATGCCGTTATATATATGTATTCATAATAACTAGTTAATTATATACTGTTTTCAAGAACTGTTCAAGATTTTTCGCAGGTTTTTGAGAATCTCGGAAGCAGTGACTAGGGATTAGGGATTGGGGATTAGAAATCTCAAGTGACTTGTGACTAGTGACTAGTGACTGGTGACTGGTGACTAAATACCACCTATGGGCATCGCCATTATTTTATACTCCACGGCGCCTCCATATTTTTATGCGCCGCACCACCATTTCGCATTTCGCATTTCTAATTTCTCATTAAAGCGAGGCTTTCATCCGCAATCCATGGACGCCCCGCCCCACGAACTCACCCTGAACCCTTCAGCCTGATTCCTCTTGCTGAAATCCCGCAAGGCCTCTATACTAATAGAAGTAACTCATTCCTGATAAGGAGATTCCTATGAAAAATTTCCTCGCGCAGGAGCATGAGAAGCTCTCGCTGTGGTGGGCGGCGATTTCCGCGAAAGAGATCGCTCTCTACCTGCTGCTCACCTTCGCCCTTCTCCTTCCTGTTTATCTATACTATGCCGCGCTCGGCATCACGGGACTCACAGAGTGGTACCGCTGCCTTCGCAGCTTTGCGGAATGCGGCCTGCTCTTCTTCCTGACCGAGCTCGTCACGAGGCGCAGCCTTCTGCATCCCTTCTGGCGGATCGGATACATCCCCTTCTTCTCATGGATCCTGATCTTCCCCTACGTGCTGACTCACGCGGTGAACGGCATGACGGACGCCTCCTTCAACCACCTCTCGCCCTACTTTCTGACCGCGATGGCGATCCTGCTCCTCCTCTTCTTCGTGATGAATGTGATCAGCCGCGTCTATGTCGGCAAACGGCTTGCGACGCTGATCTGTCTTGCACTCGTCTGCTTCTTCACCTTCAATGCCTTCATCTTCCTCACGCATTACGAATTCATGGGGATCATGATGACATCGAAGGAAATGTTTTTCGCCCTGACGAATACCAGCCGCTGGTTCGAACGCATCGTACTGTCGCACATATCGCCGATGCTGCTCCTCTTCTTCCTCACGCTGGCGCTCGCCTTCGCAGCGCTCTACGCAAAATGGATCTACCGCAGCGCCTACTGTCTCTCCCCGAAGTGGATCCCGAAGAACAGAAAGTCCTACTCCGTCATTCACCGTATGCTGCAATTTCTCGTTTTCTTCGGCTGTCTGTGGCTCTTCCTGCGCTGGGCGAGTGAATGCTTCCCCCTCCACGACTACGAAACCGCCAGGCAGTACAATGAATATATCGAGTACATAAAAAATACGACCCTGTGAGTATGGACAGGCTCCAGATCCTGATCCCCAGTCACCCCACCCGAAAGGACTCTCCCATGAACATCAAAGAAGAAACCCGCAAAATGAAGCTCGCCTCTCCCATTCTGGCTGCGGCTTCGCTCGAAAAAAGGAATCACGCACTCGCCCTCATCCGCGAATCGCTCCTTGCGAATAAGGAAGAGATCTTTGCCGCCAATCACAAAGACCTCGCGCTGGCAGAAGAAAGCGGCATCGCCCCTGCCGTCAAGAAGCGCCTCAAATTCGATGAAGGAAAGCTCGCTGACGTAGAAGCAGAGCTCACCGGCCTCATCGCTCTGCCGGATCCGATCGATCGCGTGACGCTCGCCCGCGAGCTCGACGAAGGGCTCTCTCTCTACCGTGTGACCTGCCCCATCGGCGTCATCGGCGTCATCTTCGAAGCCCGCCCCGATGCGCTGGTACAGATCTCCTCCCTCTGCCTGAAGAGCGGCAACTGTGCCATCCTGAAGGGCGGCAAAGAAACGACCTACACCAACCGCGTCCTCTTCCGTCTGATCCAGAAGGCCGCCATCGCTGCCGGTCTTCCGGAGAATGCGCTGCTCCAGGCCGAGCAGCACAATGAGATCGACGAGCTTCTCGAATGTCACGAATCCGTCGACCTCCTCATCCCGCGCGGCTCGAATGCATTCGTGCAGTACATCATGTCTCACACCGCGATCCCTGTCCTCGGCCATGCGGACGGCGTGTGCCATATCTACGTCGACAAGGACTATGAGGAAGAGATCGCCATCCCCGCCATCGTGGATGCCAAGGTGCAGTATCCCGCCGCCTGCAACGCAGTCGAGACCATCCTCGTCCATCGGAGCATCGCGAAGGATCTCCTGCCGAAGCTCGCCCGCGCCCTCACCGATGCCGGCGTCACGATCCGCGGCACGAAAGAAGTGAATGACATCATCCCTGTCGATGTCATTCCTGAGGGCGAAAGCTTCCACAAGGAATACCTCTCCCTCACCCTTGCCATCAAGATCGTCGGCGACCTCACCGAAGCGATCTCCCACATCAATACCTTCGGCAGTCATCACACCGACTGCATCATGACGAAAAATGAAGCGGCTGCCAAACGCTTCATGGCACTCGTCGACTCCGCAGGCGTCTATCAGAATGCCTCCACCCGCTTCGCTGACGGCTTCCGCTACGGCTTCGGCGCAGAAGTCGGCATCTCCACCTCCAAGATCCACGCCAGAGGCCCTGTCGGCCTCGAAGGCCTCATCTCCTACAAGTACAAGCTCTTCGGCCACGGCCAGATCGTAGGCGACTACGCATCGGGAAAGAAGCAGTTCCACTTTAAGGATCTGAAGTAATGAGTGACTAGTGACTAGTAGCTAGGGATTAGGGATTAGGTTCAACGAGGACGGTGCGGCGCTTCGCGCCATCCCCACGCAAAAGACGGGCGGCAGAAACGAAATCGTTTCTGCCGCCCGTTTTACCATTGTATGACACCCGATGAGGTTCAGGGTTTAGAGGTCTCAAGTGACTTGTGACTTGTGACTCTCTTGTATCGTCATTTCGAGCGTAAGCGAGAAATCTTTGTCATTTGCGGTCAGGCGGTCGATATCAGGGAATCCCAAACGGAGAAACCTGCTTATCCGCAGACCTTCGGACATCGCCATTATTTATACTCTGCGGCGCTTCTATATTCTGATGCGCCGCACCGCCATTTCGCATTTCTCATTTCTAATTTCTCATTCAAGCAAAGCTTTCATCCCCAGTCAAGGGTAATGCTATTAAGTTAAGCGGCAGAACGTTCTTGGCTCCCCATCGGGGGAGCTGCCCGAAGGGCTGAGGGGGCTACG
>CAVBQN010000107.1:0-6387 GCA_963597545.1 Fusicatenibacter saccharivorans | reverse complement strand
AAGAGGAAGCCCAGCGAGTCCGTGCCGGAGAGCACGATCTTCATACCGCAGGCCGCAAACACGTCAGAGAACAGCGCTGCGCCCTCAATGAAATCCTCCATCAGCGTCACTTCGTCGAGGAACACATAACGAAAGCCCTGCGCTTCCAGCAGCTTGAGGTCGCGGTTCACGTCTGCCAGTGTGTCTCTTGCAGTAATCTGAATGAACGCAGCCTTGGTAAGCTCCGTATCACTCATCTCCGCAAAAATCTGGCGGATCATGGTGGTTTTCCCCGTCCGGCGCAGGCCGTAGAGGATGAACACCTTGTCCTGCGGCTCTCCGTAGACAAAGTCGTGCAGCTGCCGGAAGCACTCGCGCCTTCGATAGCCGCGAACAGACGCCGCAAAGGAACGCAGCGCTTCGCTGGTACGGACATTGGTGGTAAACGCAGAAAGGTTCGCAAATTTCTCCTTGGGCAGCTGCTTTTTCAGCGCCTTCAGCTCCTGCTCCAGCGCCTTCCGCCGCTCAATCTGAGCACGGAAATCCTTCAATTCGTCAGCAGGAATATACTTCTCCCGCCGTTTCTTGTTCTCCGTCCAACGATGGTAGAAATAGTCCTTGCCACTGACGGTTTTCTTCGTAACAGAGCCAGCGGGCAGAGCAGAAATCTGCTGTTCCAGCTCCGCCACGCGGGTTTGCATCTCGGATAATTCCATAGCGCACCTCCTGTGAAATACTATTCTATGCAGAATTATACCCCATTATACCCTCAAAGCCAAGGGTATAATGGGGCGTGACTCAGAGAATGGCGCTCAAATAGAGCTGCTTGACGACGGATCCTTAAAAAGCCGCTCTGCTTTCGCAGAGCGGCTTCGATCATCCGACTAACAACTCATCAGAAATACTGTCTTATGCTTTTGCAACCAGTTTTTCTACCATTTCACGCAGTTCCTTGATTTCTTTGTCCTGCGCTTCTACCTTCTCCTGCAGTGCTTTGACATCCGCACCTTCAGCCTTTGCCGCCTTCATTCCACGCTGTCCCACTTTGAAGGAAATACCGGCATTGACCATATTTTCACCAGAACCGAAGCTGCCTGCCATGTTCAGCATGACATCTTCATTCGGGCGATAGAAAGCGCCGACAGCCATTGCATTTTCACTGCCGTAATTGCCTACACCGGCAGCGACACTCCATTTCTCCGATGCATCGTAATCAAGCGGATGCAGGGCTGCCAGAGCCGCCGCATTCGCCCCCACCTTATCGATACGGCCATCCAGACGCTGAATACCAGCTGCATTCTTCTGGATATCACCTGCATTCTTGTTGATCGCCGTTTCCACATCTCCGATCTGACCGACACTCAGGGACTTGGCGGAAATAGCGCCCACATTCTTCATATCATTTCCATGTGCATCATAGGTGCCGTCTTTGTCATAGGACGCCAAAACCTTGGTGGCTCCGCCATTCGCATAATCTTTGTTCTGAATGGTGAAGGACCCATCATCCCCCTGCAGCAGCGAAGTGGCCGATTTCCCATTCTGCGCTTCGATATCGACACGAGAATTATCCCCTGTTGCTTTTGCCATGACTTTTTTCGTTTCTTCTGCTGTCAGCACGTTGCCGTTGCTATCCGTTAACTTGCCCGTGAAATCACCGCGCAACTGGACATTCCCTTCTTTCGTGGGATCGACGGATACCTTCTCCACATCCAGTTTCGAATGAGACGCCGTGCTCAATGTAGCATCATCTGCGACAGCCACGCTGTCCGCCTTGACAGTCGCACCCGTCTCGACCTTCATAGAGGACTTGGCCTTCAACGTAATGGTCTCTGCTGTTACATTCGAACCGGTCTCTGCTACCAGACTGCCGTCTCTATCAGGTAATGTGACTGAGCTCATCACACCGTCTTTATTTGCTACCGAAATAGTACCAGACTGGCTGGAAAGCTCTAACCCTTTTAGATGCAATGTAGCCCCATCAGATACGGAGATCTTCGCATCTCCGGCGAGCGACTGATTGATATTCATGGTTCCTTCTTTGACATTGAGATCCCCATGATATCCGCTCATACTGCCATTGACAGTCAGGGTGCCAAGTCCCTCTTTATTGATGGTATTTTCTCCATAATCCGCATGGCTACCACGGATCGCGCTCGCGATGGAGTCAGTATTCGCATCCGTTTCCCCATCTTTCCCGATTTTCAGTGTCACACCGTCGGCGACATTGAAATTCGCCTCACCGCCACGATCCATGTACATGAAGCCGCCGCCCGTCTTGGCGTAGCTGCCATACGTGTCGCTATAGGCATCGACACCGAATACTTTATTTCCTGCATATGTCGTATCTTTGGTGACATTGAAAGTCGCGCTCGCTTTCAAGACTCTCTTTTGTCCATCATGGTTAGCTGTATTGGATGTGGAGTCCAGATAAACTGCACCACCCATCGCCTGTGCATGGGTTCCGCCACTTGCTGCATTATCATTGAATGCTACATCATTGAAAGTGACATTTGTCCCCTTAATCATCACTGCACCGGCTTTTGAAGTCGAGTAAATGCTGGCGGTACCACCTGTACTTTCGATCTTATTCCCGTTAAAAGAGGAATTCGTAACGGTCACGGTATTGGGCGTCTCTACTTCATAGCTAGTTGGATATAATTTTACGCTGGAGTTGAAGTAGACCACCCCATTGGGTCCATCCGTTTTGAGAGTATTATTGTCAAACGATGTATTCTTAATATCTGCATTTCCGAAGAAAAAATGTCCGTAGTATTGGTCTGTTGTGCCAGTCATATTGCTTGTCTGAACGTCGGCTGTAGCTGCATCATTATGAATGGCATCGCCGCTGACCAGCTTACCATTCTCAATAGAAACCGGCGTCATACCGTATTCATACAGACTATCCTGCGCCGATGTTACCCCCCCCATAGAACAAATGATCGCAGCTGCGATATTCGCCATCAGGATCTTTTTCATGCATTTTTTCATAAGAATATTCTCCTTTCAGAAAGAAAAAGAACTCACAAGCTCATGATTGCAGAAATGCATTCATGATGCATTCTAACTCCATTTCTTGTTTCCATATTACACCGTACTAAAGATAAAAGCAATATAAATCCTTTATATATCACAAATTGGCCTGCAGCTAAATTTCATTGAAATAGCATTCTCTATGCCATTTTTCCATGATAAAAAAAGAGCCGGATCTCTCCTGCTCTTTTTTCATCACTAATGAAAATCATACTCTTTAGGAAAATCAAATATCCCCGGATACATGCGCTCTGCCATATAGCCGATCGCATCGATCGTCCGCGTCTGCGGGCCATACACATATTTCAGCGGTATGCCATAGAGACGATGATTTTTGACGAAGTTCAGATTCCGGAAAGCAGGCCTATTTCGGAGCCATGCCAGCTCCTTCTCCTCATCGCGATACACGACGAGAAAGACGACATCCGGGTCTAGCTTCATCATCATCTCATCACTGACCGCTGCCGTGGTATCCGGGACGACACCGCCAATAGAGGAAGCCATATCCCCTGCGATCTTCTTTCGCCCATAAGAAGCGAGGATGCTCATACGATCAAGAATCATGACTTTCGGTTTCTTATGATATTCCACAGTTTTCGCTATATCGTGAATCCGGTTTTCCGTTGCGCTCACGATTTTCTCTGCTTCTTCCTCTTTGTGAAAAATGATCCCCAGATCACGAATGAATTTCATTTCCTTCTCTACGGTTTCCACCTGATTCAGCTTACCCGGTGAGGTGGTATTCAGCGGTACCATGGTGAGGATGCCCTTGCTGTTCCAATAGTCCGTACTGCCAAGACGGGTTTTCGAGAAGAATTGCTGCTCTGCGATGATCATATCTGGATGCATTTCCAGAAAATGCTCTGCTTGGATCGTGCTGCGATCGATGCGGGGCAGCCGCTGAAAAGCCCTTTCATTCGATGCCTTGATGCCATACCGCTGACTATTCTGCCCATCATCAGCGGCAAGGATGGCCTTTTCGACGCCAAGATCCAGCAGCGTCTCCGTTTCATTCGCACCGATAACGATCACACGCTGTGGCACATCCGACAAGTACTCGCGATTCACCCCCGTCTCATAGTAGTTCTCTACCTTGATATTCTCCACAAAGGGGCGCGAATCATCCCCTGCAGAATGAGATTTCTGCATCTGACAGCCCGATAGGACGAGCGGCAGAAGGAGCGATAGAAGCCAAGCCTTCTTCATCTCCTCACCTGCTTTCCGGATATCAGCATCCATAGAAAAAAGGGCGAGCCTGCCAGTGCAGCCATGACACCCACGGGCAGCTCCAGTCCGGAAATCGCATTTCTTCCCAGAATATCCGCCCAACAGAGGAATGTCCCTCCCGTAAGCGCCGCCAGCGGAAGAAGACGTCCATGGCTGCTCCCTACGAGGAGACGTACGCCGTGCGGGATGATGAGCCCGACGAATCCGATCATGCCTGACATGTACACCACCGCTCCGACAAGAAGCGCCATGACGGCGATATACACTTTCCGATACGTCGAAAGTTTCTGCCCCATGGTCAAAGAGAGGTCATCCCCCATGAGCATCAGGTCGAGGATGCGCCTTTGGGAGAAGAAGTAGAAACATCCAGCCGTCACCAGAATCGCCAAAATGCCGATCGCTATCCATGAGTCAGCACGGATATTCCCCATCATCCAGAACTGGATAGACCGCGTCTTCGACGTATCCGCCACCACGGTGACAAAGAAGCTCACAGCAGCCGAGCAGGCTGCATTCAGGGCAAAACCTGCCAGGAGCAGTGTCAATCCCTCTCCTTTGCCGCTGATCGAAGAAATAAGAAGAATCAGAAGGGAAACAAGTCCGGCGCCAAGAAAAGCCGCGGCGCCGATCCCATCAAAGCTCCCGATCATCCCGATACCGAGTGCGATCGCCAGCACCGCGCCCAGACTTGCGCCAGAGGAAATCCCCAATAGATACGGATCCGCCAGCGGATTCTTCATCACCGCCTGCATCACTGCCCCGCAGACGGCGAGACCCGCCCCGATGAAAAAAGAAAGTACAAGATGCGGCAGACGGATGAACTGCAGCACATCCTGCTCGACCATCCCACTTCCTTCCGGCGAAGTCAGCGCCAGATACAAATAATGACAAGTCTCTGCCGGTGAAAGGGAGATCTCTCCCACCCCCAATGAGAAGAGCGTCAGGAGCAGACAAAGAACGCTGATGAGCATCACACGATAGACAGGCTTCATACGACAGCCCCTCTTTCGAAAATCACAGCCGGCCTTCCATCTTTTCGAAGAAAAACCTCGGCCTTCACATGATACAGCTCCCAGATCCGCTCCTCCGTCAAGACCTCCCGAGGCCTGCCGAAGGCGACCAGCTCTCCATGCTTCATCGCTGCGATCTTGTCACAATACATGGCTGCGATATTCAGGTCATGAATGGCCGCAAGCACCGTCAAATGACGCGAGCTCACCAGATCCATGATCTGCAGCTGGTAGGTGATATCCAGATGATTCGTCGGTTCATCCAGGATGAGACAAGGTGTCTCCTGCGTGAGAGCCCGCGCGAGCATCACGCGCTGCTGCTCCCCGCCGGAGAGAAAAGAAAAGCTCTCTTCACGAAGGGGAAGGACCCCCGTTTCTTTCATTGCCCGATGCGCGATGTCACGATCCTCGCGATTGTTCCCCTCCGTGATCCCTTTGTAAGGCGTGCGCCCCATCAGCACGACCTCCTCTACATCAAAATCGAAGCCGGCTGCGTGATGCTGCGCCAGTACCGCGACGCGCTTCGCGCTTTCCCGATACGGCAGATCCTTCAAAACCGTATCACCGATCCGGATATCCCCGGACCAAAGCGAAAGCAGACGGTAAATGCACTTCAAAAGCGTACTCTTCCCGCACCCATTGGGCCCGATGATGCCCGTCAGCTGTCCGCTTTCGAAGGAAATCGACACATCCTTCAGCACCTGCTTTCCCCCATAACCGGCAGAGATATGATTGACTGAAATATTCATGCCCCTTCTCCTCCAAAATGATACGAACGCCGGATAAGCATCCCCAGAAATACAGGCGCACCGATCATAGACAAGCTGACACCCAAAGGAATATCCACACCGTGGATCAGTATCCGTCCTAGGATATCTGCCCAGACCGTCATCAGTCCTCCCGAAAGAACGGATACAGGCAGGAGCTTCCTGTGATCCGCCCCCATGACCATCCGGCAGCCATGCGGCACCAGAAGACCCACGAAGCCGACAAGTCCAGCCTGTGTCACCAGACTTCCCATCAAGAGTGCATTCATCACGAGGTAAAGACGCCGAAAAGGGAGGAGCTGCCGCCCCAGCGGGACAGCAGTTTCCTCCCCTTCCAGCATCAGATTCAGGATCCTTGTCTGTGTAGAGAAAAA
>CAVBQN010000106.1:0-6527 GCA_963597545.1 Fusicatenibacter saccharivorans | reverse complement strand
CTTCGCCGCCTTTTTTTAGAAGATGGTATTCTCGTATCGCAGCCTTCCCCTCTATGGGAAGGTGCCCGCAGGGGCGGATAGGGTGACTATGGCATGAAAGGTCACTCCTATGAGAGCTGCAAGTCCCCCGCGGCAGTTGGAACGCGAAAATGAGAGGATCGTTATTTCACATCGCCTTTTTTCGTGGGGAAAATAGGGTATAATAGGAGAAAGAAATGAAACCACTGCGAGTCAGGAACTACGAAAGGATCTCCCATGTACTGCGAAAAGCTTCGTCTGATCCATATCAGAAATCTGGATGATAAAACCATAGAGCCCGGAAAGGGACTGACCTTCATCGCCGGCCCCAATGGTTGCGGCAAGACGAATCTCATCGAGGCCATCTATTACAGCTCCGTGGGGAAGTCCTTTCGCACGGCGAATGACAATGATATGATCCGGCTCGGCGCGGAGGAGGGCTCGATCCTCTTGACCTACCGCGTGCATCAGACCTCGCATGTGCTGAAGATCCGCATGGTGCGCGGGCAGGGGAAGAAATTCTATCTGAATGATACGCCGATCCGCCGCAAGGAGCTTCTAGGGCTCTTCCGGACGGTCCTCTTCACACCGGATGAGCTGCAGCTCATCAAAGGCGCGCCGCTCATCCGCCGCCGTTTTCTGGATATGGAGATCTCACAGGTCTCTCCCCGCTACTACGAGACGCTTCTCTCTTACAACAGGGCCGTGCAGCAGCGCAATGCGGCCTTCCGTCAGGCGCAGCTCTCCGGACGCAAAGCAGAAGTGGATCTTTGGGATATGCAGATCGCCAAGGGGGCAGCCTACCTCGTGAAGAAGCGTCTGGAAACGGTCGCGAAGATGAACCGTAAGGTCCCTTTGCTGGAGCGGTATCTGACGGGGGAGAAGGAGACGCTTTCCATCTGCTATGTGCAGCAGGGGGAAGAAGAGGCACACACCGAGGTGGAGTGGTACCTGACGATGCTTTCCCGGCATCGTGAGATGGATGCCCGTCTGGCGCATACCTCTGTCGGCCCGCATCGGGATGACCTCCGATTTCTTCTGAACGGGCTCGATATCGCCGCCTATGGCTCGCAGGGACAGCAGCGGACAGCGATCCTTTCGATGAAGCTCTCGGAAATGGAATTCATCAAAGAGGAAACGGGCTCCTATCCCGTACTGCTCTTAGACGACATCGGAAGCGAGCTCGATGCCGCGCGCAGGGAGGCCTTGATGACGTATCTGGAAAAAGAGAAGATTCAGACACTCATGACCGGGACCGATCCCGCACTCGCCGGCATGGGGACTGTGATAGAAATGGAAAATAAATAAAAAAAGGTCGGTGCTCCTCGTCAGAGGAACGCCGACCTTTTTATTGACGGAAATAGGTGTAGCAGGGAAGGGGACGGTGGCTCGGAAATGGCCGATCGTATCCCTTTTCTCACCATGACTTTTTGGGGAGCTTTTTCAGTGCTTCCTCCGCCTCCTGATCCGTCATGGACTCGATGGGGCGATGGGTCAGGAGAGCGAGGAGGCGGCGCTTCTCATCCGGGCGGGCAAATTGATGAAAAATGCGCTCCTTATACCCGTGGATCAGCTGATTCACGCAGGACTCATAGAGCGGATAGGTACAGGGGAAGCGGCTCGTGACCTCCTGAAAGGTGAAATGCGGATTCCTTCGAAGTAGCTCGATGACGCGGGCGCGCTTTTCCTGACGGTTTTTGCGTTCGCAGCTGCTGCAGAGCGAGGTATCCGGCGGCGTGAGTGCGCCGCAACGCTGGCAGGGGTGGTAGCCGGCGGCGAGCTCGCCTTTTCGGATCTGGAGGACAGCCTTCATCATATCGGAGAAGGGAGCCTGCAGAGCTTCCTTTTCTATATGCGTATCGACCCAGTGCTGGATCCAGTCGGTCTCCTTGTCTGTCAGCGGCTGGTCATACATGCGCTGCTCCTTTTCGATCGCACGATTGATGGGATCTAAGGTCGTGAAGGTCTGGTATTTTTTCTTTCGCGGACCGGCGATGAAGCGGATATCTGTGAATCGCTTTCCGAATTCATCCTCCGACAGGCGCGAAAGGATATCGTTCTTGATGACATAGAGCTGCTGGAGAAAGACGGAATTCGTGACAGTCACGAAGAGCACGTCATTCTTATAGCTTGAGACATAGGACTCCTTCGCCATCACCTGGCCCACCAACTTTTCCCAACGCTTCTGGAAGAGGAAGAATTGGAATCCTTCGTGACCGAAGAGCCGATGGTTCAGGTCGGAGGAGGAAAACACGCTGGAGATAGTATCCATCCGTCGAAACCGTTTTCCGGTGGGTCGCTTGTCTTCGTCCATAAAGGCCTCCGTTGAAATGAGAAATGAGAAATGAAAAATGCTGGTGCAGCGCATAAGAATGATAAGCGCGGCGAAGTTATACATATAAGGGGGCTATATGAATTGTGCGCCCCTTTCGTCCCAGCTGAACCTGACAGGCTCATTTCATAGTAGGGCGCTACTGCACTGGGAAAATCGTAAGCCTAATCCCTAATCCCTAATCCCTAGTCACTAGTCACTGTTCACCAGCTACTTATTACTTCTATTATACTATAGCCTGCCTTCTTCCGGTTTTGTGAATAAATTTTCTATAACTGTCTCTATTGCTTTTTTATTAAATGCATATGGGGGAAATGCACTATAATAAAAGCAAATGCGAAAGAAATGGGCTTGATTTTCCGCGGATATATGGCCCGTCAGACAGAAAGGAAGGATCTGTATGCCGGAGAGTAAGAATGGAAAGATCGATATTGATCGGTATCGCGTCAAAGAAGGAGAAAAGATATCACTGAAGGATTTCCCGACCGCCTGCGATGTGAAGATCGAGAAAGCAGAAGTGAAGGAAAGATATTTTCCGGAAACCATCGAAAAATTGAAGGTGCTTCAGGAAAAGCTCTATGCCCAGAATACCTACGGCCTCATCATCGTCCTGCAGGCGATGGATGCGGCCGGCAAGGACGGTACGGTGAACCATGTCTTTGCGAGCCTCAATCCGGGCGGCGTGAAGGTCGTCTCCTTCAAGCAGCCGACGAGTGAGGAGAAGGATCATGATTACATGTGGCGCATCAATAAAGCCCTGCCGGAGCGCGGAAATATCGGCATTTTCAACCGTTCGCAGTATGAAGACGTCATCGTGACGCGCATTCATGATCTGATCCATCAGGGGCAGCTTCCGAGGAATCTCATTCACAAGGACATTTGGGAAGAGCGTTATGAGCAGATCACAAACTGGGAAAAATATCTGGCAGCCAACGGCTTCCCCATGGTCAAGATCTTTCTGCATGTATCCAAAGAGGAGCAGCAGAAGCGCCTCATGGACCGCATCTTCAACCAGCAGAAAAACTGGAAATTCTCCATGGCAGATATGCGTGAGCGCCAGTACTGGGACCAGTATCAGGAAATTTACGGAGAAATGATCTCCAAAACATCGAAAGACTATGCGCCGTGGTATATCGTTCCGGCGGATAACAAGTGGTACACCCGCTACGTCGTCTCGCAGATCACACTGCAGGCACTGAAGAAGATCGATCCCCAGTTCCCGCCGCTGGCTCGGGGCATCGCCGAGCAGCTTGAAAAATTCAAAAAGCTCATCTCCTCTGTGGATGTGAAGTCGCTCGAAGAGATCCAGCAGGCGATCAAGAAGTAAGGCGGCAGAGCTTAGACCCTCTGGCGCCGCCATTTTGGGAGCCAGCGGGAGATCCTTTCCGTTTGCGGATGGGAGCGAGGCTCTGTTTCCTGTTTCACGTGAAACAAATACACTTATAACAACAATCATTATCAAAAGGAGAGAACGACCATGGAAAAAGAAATGCCTGAGATCAAGATCGACATTGACCGCTATCGTGCCAAGGAAGGCGATAAGATCAACCTCAAAAAGATCGCCACGGCCTGCGATATCGACATCGACAAGGAAGCCGTCAAGACAGCTGCTTTTCCGGAAGCATTGGAAGAGATCAATCTCTTGCAGGCAAAGCTCTATGCACAGAGTACCTATGGGCTCATCATCGTCCTGCAGGCGATGGATGCGGCCGGCAAGGACGGGACGATCAAGCACGTCTTCTCGCATCTGGATCCGAATGGCGTCCATGTCGTTTCCTTCAAGCAGCCGAACAGTGAAGAAAAGGACCACGACTACATGTGGCGTATCAATCGCGCGCTGCCGCGCCGCGGGGATATCGGCATCTTCAACCGTTCCCACTATGAGGATGTCATCGTGACCCGCGTGCATGATCTCATCAAAGAGGACAAGCTGCCGCAGAATCTGGTCAATAAAAATATCTGGGATACCCGCTACCGGCAGATCAAGGACTGGGAGCGCTATCTGGGGGAGAATGGCTTCCATGTCATCAAGATCTTTCTTCATGTCTCCAAGGATGAGCAGCGCAACCGTCTGGCCGAGCGCATCCTGAACAAGAAGAAAAACTGGAAATTCTCCATGGCAGATATCAATGAACGCCGCTACTGGGACCGCTATCAGGAGCTTTACAGCGAGATGATCACGGCGACAAGCACAAAGGCTGCGCCGTGGTACATCGTTCCGGCGGATAATAAATGGTATACCCGCTACGTCGTCTCGCAGATTGTCATCAGGGCGCTGCGCGATATTGCGCCGGAATTTCCGGAAATGTCGAAGGAGATCAAGAACCAGCTCGACGAATTCCGCCGTCTCATCGAAAGCGGCAATGTCGGCATGATCGAAGAAATGCAGGATATGATGAAAGGCGGAAACTAAGGGCTGGTGATTGGTGACTAGGGACTAGTAGCTAGGGATTAGGTTTGCGATACGAGAAAACCGCTGGTTTCAAACCTCCGCGGCGCTTCTACATTCTTATGCTCCATTTCTCATTTCTTATTCAAGCGAGGCTTTCGCACGCAATCAAGGGAAAGCACGCCCCACGGGTTAAGTTTGAAAGCAGGGATGAGTGGCTAGGGATTAGGAATTGGGGATTAGGTGTGACTGGTGACTGGGATTCGCCGGTATCGTCATCCCGAGCGTAGCCGAGGGATCTTTACTGCACTGCGGGAATCAGCGTGTATGCGCCGAGGGAAAACGATGTCCTGGTGCTGTCTCACATCAGGCGATGAACGTTCTGCAATAAAGACCCTCGGCTACGCTCGAAATGACGATGCTCGCGAAGCGCTATCAAAACTCCGCGGCGCTTCTGATTTTTATGCGTCGCACCACCATTCCTAATTCCTCATTCAAGCAGAGCTTTCAAACGTAATCATGGGACAGCACGCTCCGCGGGCTAACCCTGAATCCGCCAACTCTTCGCCTTTACATGGAATGATATAATAAGATATATATGAGCAATATCCTATGACACTTTCCCTGATTTTTTCTACGAGGTGAAGATCATGAAAAAGACAATCGCTATGATGCTGGCTCTGGCTGCGATCTCTACGACCGCATTCGCATCCCCGCAGACGACCTTCCGTCCGGGTGAATTTGAGATCAATGCAGGCATGTGGGACTCGGCGGCTCGCACCGCCGGCTACAAGTCGGATGGAGAATGGAATTTCCTAGGCGGCGTGAGCTATGGGATCAGCGATAAATGGGCAGCGCAGTACCAGTACACCGGCCTTCACACCGACCATACGAATGGAAATATGAATGAACTCAATGCCGTGTACTCCCTGCATCCGCAGGTCGCTGCCTTTGCGGGCTGGAACCGCATCGCCATGAAGGACTATCCGTCGGGGATGCTTGACAATGGCAAAGCCACCAACAACATTTTCCAGCTGGGCGTCGTAGCCCGTCAGCCTGTGACGGACGTCGTCGATGTCTATGCCAAAGGGGCTCTCGGCACGGAAGAGACCTCCATGTGGGAAGCCGGCGTGAACATGGCTGTCGACAGTAATGTGGATCTGACGGCTGGCTATCGCTATATGAATACCCGCGGAAACAGTGACCGCAATGTCTCTTATAAGGGATTCTTGGCAGGCGTTTCGTATCGCTTTGGCGGACATGACCCGGTCATGTCCTATGAGGAAGAGCCTTCGAAGAATTATGATTTCGAAGAAGATGAGCCTAGCGATGTGAGTGTGGTGAGGACAGAGGCTCCGGAAGAAGCGCTCCCGGCAGAAACACCGGCTAAGGCAGCGGAAAATGATTACTATCTAAATAGCGTCCTCTTCGAAAGTGACTCGGCGGATATTCAGAATGCCCAGAAGGTGAATCTGGATGCCTTCGTGAAGCAGGCCAAGGAAACCGGACACGTCTTCAAGCTCGTCGGCCGCGCGGATCCGACTGGCAGCGCAGAGTACAACAAAGAGCTCGCTGCCCAGCGCGTGAAGAGCGTCAAGGAATACGCTGTCTCTCAGGGCGTCGATGCGACAAAGCTGGTCGAAATGGTGAAAGGGGCAGACAGTGACAGCAAGGATCACGCTGCCGCTCGCCGCGTCGATATTTTTGAACATAAATAATGTGAGACATATAAAAAAGGGGCTGTGAAGAAATGAATCCTCATTTCTTCACAGCCCCTTTTTACTTTGC
>CAVBQN010000105.1:0-6654 GCA_963597545.1 Fusicatenibacter saccharivorans | reverse complement strand
ATGGTGGTGCGGCGCCAGATCCTTCGACTCAGTTCTCACTGTTCCGCCTTTACATTATCGAACATCCGACATTTCACTCCGCTCAGGATGACGAAATGCGCCGCGGAGTATAGATGGTGGCGATGCCCGAAAGTAGTATTCAAGTCACCAGTCACCAGTCACTCTTTATCCCCGAAAGTCCCACGCGAAAACGGGCCGCTGACTCTTTGAGTCAGCGGCCCGTTTGTTTACGCATTTGTACTATGCGTTACGCAGCGTGAGTATTATTTTTCTTCTTTGGCTTTCCGATCTGCGATTTCCTGGTCATAGGATTTCTGGATGCGGACGTAGTTTTCACGGCGCTGCTTGGCATCGCGTTCGGTTTTTTCGAAGAGCTCTTCAGCTTTATCTGGGAAGAGTTTTGCGAGAGATGCGAAGCGGACTTCGCCCATGAGGTAGTCGCGGAAGTTGCCTTTCGGTTCGCGGCTGTCGAGGTGGAATGGGTTCTTGCCCTGTTCCAGAAGCTCTGGGTTGTAGCGCCAGTTGCACCAGTAGCCGCATTCGACGGCGCGTTTCTCTTCTTCGGAAGACTTGCCCATGCCGGCTTTGAGGCCGTGGTTGATGCATGGCGCATAGGCGATGATGAGGGACGGTCCCGGATAGGCTTCGGCTTCGCTGATGGCTTTGAAGGCCTGATTCATATCAGCGCCGAGGGCGATCTGAGCGACGTAGATGTAGCCGTAGGAGACGGCGATCATGCCGAGGTCTTTCTTCTTGGTCTTCTTGCCGGAGGCTGCGAATTTGGCGATGGCAGCAGCTGGAGTGGACTTGGAGGACTGTCCGCCGGTATTGGAGTAGACTTCGGTATCGAGGACGAGGACATTCACATCTTCGCCGGAAGCGAGGACCTGATCGAGGCCGCCGAAGCCGATGTCGTATGCCCAGCCGTCGCCGCCGAAGATCCACTGGGATTTCTTGACGAAGTGATCCTTGAGGTCAAGGAGGTCTTTGTATTCCGGATGCGCGGAAACCGCAGCGGTGAGGGCAGCATCGAGCTTGTCAGCGCGGCCCCTCGTGCCTTCGCCGAGGTCTTTCTTGGCGAGCCATTCTTCCATGGCGGTCTTGACATCGCCTTCCGCTGACGGGAGAAGGGCTTCGAGCTTTTCGGTCAGACGGCTTCTGAGCTTGGCTTCACCGAGGTGCATGCCGAGGCCGTATTCCGCGTTGTCTTCGAAGAGGGAGTTGGCCCAGGCCGGTCCCTGTCCCTTGCTGTTCTTGGTGTATGGCATGGACGGGGAGCTTGCGCCGTAGATGGAGGAGCAGCCGGTCGCATTGGAAATCATCATGCGGTCGCCGAAGAGGCGGGTGACCATATTGATGTACGGGGTCTCGCCGCAGCCTGCGCAGGCGCCGGAGAATTCGAAGTAGGTCGGTTCGAACATGGCGCTTCTGAGGTTCTTTTTGCCGAGCGGATTTTCTCTGGCCGGGAGGCTCTTTGCATAGTCCCAGAGGTTCTGCTTGGGCAGCTCAGTTTCTGCCGGCTGCATGACGAGGGCTTTCTTCGGAGCCGGGCAGGTATTCGCGCAGATGCCGCAGCCGTAGCAGTCTTCCGGATCGACGACGATGCGGTACTTGAGTCCTTTGACCGGGCCTCTGAAGTCTTTGACGATGAAGCCTTCCGGTGCATTCGCTGCTTCGTCTTCGGTGACGAGGAAGGGGCGGATGGCAGCATGCGGGCAGACGACGCCGCACTGGTTACAGCCGATACAGTTTTCCGGGATCCATTCCGGGATCATGATGGCTGCCGATGGACGTTCGTACTGGGAGGTACCGGACGGGAAGGTGCCGTCTTCGATGCCTTTCCAGGTAGAAACCGGGAGGTCGTCGCCTTCCTGACGGTTCATGACGTCGCAGACGTTCTTGACGAAGTCAGGACGGCTGACCTTGGCGATGGAGCCGCCGGTGGTCGCATGTTCCCATTCGGCCGGTACTTCGACTTCGACGATGCCTTCCATGCCGGCGTCGACAGCTTTGTTGTTCATGTCGACGACGTTCTGGCCTTTTCTGCCGTAGGATTTTTCGTTGGAGTCTTTCAGGTACTTCACGGCATCCGCATCAGGAATGATGTGGGTGAGGTGGAAGAAGGCAGACTGCATGATCATATTGATGCGGCCGCCGAGACCGATGTTCTTTGCGATCTCAAAGGCATCGATGATGTAGAATTTCGCCTTGAGGGCAGCGAGCTTCCGCTTCATGGCTGCCGGCAGGACGCGCTCCAAGTCTTCTTTTCTCCATGGGGAGTTCAGAAGGAAGATGCCGCCCGGCTTGAAGCCGCGGAGAAGGTCGTATTTGTAGATGTAGGACGGACGGTGGCAGGCGATGTAGTCAGCCTTGCGGATGAGGTAAGGCTTTCTGATCGGATCGGGGCCGAAGCGCAGATGGGAGATGGTGACGCCGCCGGATTTCTTGGAGTCATAGGCGAAGTAGCCCTGTGCATAGAGGTCGGTATGGTCGCCGATGATCTTGATGGCGCTCTTGTTCGCGCCGACGGTGCCGTCAGAGCCGAATCCCCAGAATTTGCAGGAGACGAGCTTGGACGGGACTTCCGGTACCGGAACCGGAGCGAGGGAGAGGTTCGTCACGTCGTCGTTGATGGAGAGCGTGAAGTTGTGGTGCGGGGTCTCTTCCTTCAGGTGTTCATAGACAGCCATGATGTCTTCCGGAATGACGTCCTTCGAGCCTAAGCCGTAGCGGCCGCCGCAGACTTTGATGGCGCGGCCGGAGGAGGCGATGGCGGAAACGACATCGAGGTAGAGCGGTTCGCCGATGGCGCCCGGTTCGCGGGTGCGGTCGAGGACGGCGATCTTCTTGACGGTCGATGGGATCTGGTCAAGGAAGTGCTTGACAGAGAATGGGCGGTAGAGGTGTACATTCAGCACGCCGACTTTTTCGCCGTGGGCATTGAGCGCATCGGTGACGTCCTTGCAGATGTCGGTGACAGAGCCGATCGCGATGATGATGCGGTCGGCATCGGCTGCGCCGTAGTAGTCGAAGAGGTGGTAGCTTCTGCCGGTGATCTTGGAGATCTCATCCATGTAGCCTTGGACGATGTCCGGAAGGGCATTGTAGAAGGGATTCGCTGCTTCGCAGTGCTGGAAGTAAACGTCCGGGTTTTCTGCGGTGCCGCGGATGACCGGATGGTCCGGATTGAGAGCGCGGGCTCTGAATTCGGCGAGGGCTTTCTGGTCGATGAGCGGAGCGAGCTCTTCATAGCCGAGGACTTCGACCTTCTGGATCTCATGGCTCGTGCGGAAGCCGTCGAAGAAATTGATGAAAGGCACGCGGCCTTTGATGGCAGCAAGATGGGCAACGCCTGCGAGGTCCATGATCTCCTGGGCGTTCGCTTCTGCGAGCATCGCGCAGCCTGTCGCGCGGGCGCTCATGACGTCCTGATGGTCACCGAAGATGGAGAGCGCGTGGTTCGCAAGAGCTCTCGCTGCGATGTGGAAAACGCCCGGGAGCAGTTCGCCGGCGACTTTGTACATGTTCGGCACCATGAGCAGCATACCCTGAGATGCCGTATAGGTGGTAGTCAGCGCACCGCTCTGCAAAGAGCCGTGGAATGCGCCGGCTGCGCCGCCTTCTGCCTGCATCTCGACGACATGTACGGTGTCGCCGAAAATATTCTTCTTGCCGTGAGCGGCCCATTCATCCACTTCTTCCGCCATCGGCGAAGAAGGGGTGATCGGATAAATAGCAGCTACTTCTGTGAATGCGTAGGAAATATACGCAGCCGCTGTGTTGCCATCCATTGTTTTTACATTTCTCACAGATCAACACTCCTTTATTTGGGAAATCTGTTCAAGGGAAGTTTTCGTGAGGTGTAGCCTGGCTGGTGGGGGTGGAATCATTAGGCGTGACTGGTGATTGGATTGCCTTGTACCGGCATCGTGCACGTTTCTGTAATTTGCGGTGCTATATGAATCGTGCACTGCACCACCACTCTTCTTGGAAGCAAAGCTTTCAAGACCAATCAGTGCCAAAGCGCCTAAGGGGCTGACCCTGAACTTGAACCCTGAAGTTTGAAAGCAGGGATGAGCAGCTAGGGATTGGGGATTAGGAGTGACTGGTGACTGGTGACTTAAATGCCACTTTCGAGCATCGCCCTATTTATACTCCGCGGCGCTTCTATGTTTTTATGCGCCGCACCACCATTCCTCATTCCTCATTCCTAATTCCTCATTCGCGCAAAGCTTTCATTCATAATCAGTGGACGGAGCCGCCCATGGGCTAACCCTGAACCTCTACTCTTCCCTTGCAAGATACCTGAAAATTAGGTACAATGGTTTTATGATAATTTTGCATAGATGAATTCACTTTATTCTATACTAAGTCATAGACCATGGACGTTTCCAGGGTATCTGAATAGATACGTTCTTATTATAGAATAAAGATACGGATTTCACAAGAAAATGAGAAGGAGAAAGGGATTAAGAGTAGCTGGCGACTAGGGATGCCCGGCGAGTTGTGACTGACATAGTACTTTCGGGCTTCGCTCATCTCATTGGACCATTCCCGCTTTTCCTCTTTCTCACTTTTCCACGGAGGATCACAATGGATTATCGTCATCTGAAATATTTCATGGAAGTCGCTGAGCAGAAGAGCTTCTCGAAAGCCGCGCGCAATCTTCATATTTCCCAGTCCGCCATCAGCCGCATGATCAAGTCGCTGGAGGATGAGCTGGGGGTCGTGCTTTTCATCCGCAACGCAAAGACGGTAGAGATCACAGCGCCGGGGACCATTTTCCTGAACTATGCGAAGCGGTGTCTTTTTATTTTTGAACATCTGAAGTCGGATTTTGAAAATGAATTCAACCTGAAGCAGGATACCATCGAGATCGGGCTGCCGCCGATCACCGATGCGCATGTCTTTGCAAAGCTGCTGGGCGAATTTAAGAAGAACTATCCGCAGATCGCCATCAAGCTCTATGAGCACGGTTCGAAGGTCATCGAGACCTCTGTCCAAGAGGGGGTCATCGACGTCGGCATCATCTGCACCATTCCGAATAACGAATTCGAGTCCTTCTTCCTTTCGGAGGATGAGATGTGCGTCGTCATGCCGAAGGGCTATCCGCTCGAAGAGCACCCTGTCGTCCCGATGAAGCTGCTCGCAGACTATCCGCTCGTGCTGTACCGCGATGATTTCAATATGCATGATGACATCATGACGAACTGCAAAAAGATCGGCTTCACGCCGAAGATCGTATTCGAGACGAGCCAGCGTGAGCTGATGCTGCAGACGGTCGCAAGCGGCCTTGGCGTCGCGATCCTGCCGTCACGCCTGTGTCCGGCAAACAGCGAGGAAAGCAAGGTCGTCACCCGCGTGATGACCGAACCTCGCATGACGCACCACCTCTACGCCATCTGGAAGAAGGGCCGCTACCTCTCCCGCGCTGCCCGCCTCTGGATCGAATTCACCAAAGACCATCTGACGCTTTTGAATGACCCGCGTAAGATCGATGATATGATGAGGAAATAGGATTTCCATGGAACAGTGGAAAAGGAAAATACAGTGGAGAGAACGTAAATATCTCTACCTTATTATGGCCATGCTGCTCGGCATGGTCATTTATCAGCAGTTTTTGATCACTGACCTGCAGGAACGGATGATGAATATCGAGGCGTCCTGCTATGATGACCAGCTGAATGACATCCGCTATGAAGCGGAGGAAGCGCTTCGCCAGAATGAAGAGCAGGGAAAGGATATCTATCTTCTGCAGAAGCACAGTGCGGATCACCGCTTCCGCCTGCTGGAATTGGAATGGGAGAAGTGAGCGGCGGGAGATGAGAGATGGGGAGTTTGGAAGATATCAGACATCAGCGTTTTCTTAACCATTATATTTTTAGATTGATAAATATCGAACTATATGGTAATATATAGATATAGAAGAATATCGATAAAACAACCTGCGACTGGTAAGATCATCATTTTTCGGGCGCATCTTTCCCATTAAGGGAGGATACAAGAGGGGCTCGACTGGCGGTCTGCTTCGCCATGAACATGGCAAGCGGACAAGAATTACGTTTAGGAGAGTGCAATACCTAACCCTTAACACCTGATCACTGGTCACCTAATTTTTTCTGCCACCTGCAGAGAAAGGAGAATATCATGACACTTCATATCTATTATTGCCCATCTTGCGATTCTTTCGTATTCAAAACCGGCGAAGCCATGGCTGTTTCTTGCTGTGGCGAAACATTGCAGCCGCTGACAGCAGGCACCAGCGATGGAGCCAGAGAAAAACATGTACCGGTGGTGACTCACGAGGGGGATCTCCTTCACGTACAAGTGGGGGAAGTGCTGCATCCTATGTTGGAAAACCATTACATCCAGTGGATCGCCTTGGTGACCGAAGAGGGATTCCAAGTGCGCTATCTGAAACCGGGAGAAGAACCGAAAGCCGTCTTTGCTGATGTGCCGCATGGCGTGGTGTATGAATATTGCAATCTGCATGGCCTTTGGAAATGTGAATTTTAAGAGTCGTGATTCGTGACTGGTGACCCATCATCGGGAGGCTCTCCCTGTGATGCAATGCTATTAAGTTAAGGAAATCGTTAGCTACGTAATGTCTTGCTTCCCCCTTCGGGGGAAGTGCCGAAGGCAATAGGGGCATGC
>CAVBQN010000104.1:0-6690 GCA_963597545.1 Fusicatenibacter saccharivorans | reverse complement strand
GAAAGCAAGTACCTAAAAGAAATTTTTCTTCCCCTTATATGTAACAATCATACCGACTTTCTGGCGTTCAGAATGGTTTCTGCTGTCTGCTGTGGTGTTTGGTTGGAATTGTCCAGCCAAAAGCCGATCCGTGGTGTTGTCTGCATAAATGTATCGTATAAGGTTTCAACCGTAAAGCCGGAATAGCCTGTTTTCTCCCTGTATCGTTCCCTTCCTTTTATTGTTTCCACATCTGGACAAAGAACGACAACCTCAACAGGGTATTTATGCGGCACAAAAAATATGTACATGTAACTAATTCAACACATTTATAATTTGAATAGGGACATTATAGCATTTACTAAATACAAATTCAATGTATACGGAAAGAAAGATATAAGGAGTGGGAGGGATTCCGCCGTAGTCGGCATTGTAGGAAAATCCAAAAGTTTAGATTTTCCCACAATGCTTATCTTTTGGTCTTTGGTTCGGAATAGTGTAGTGCTGGCGGTCTATCTCTTGTTTTCGGTTGCTTGCTTCCTTACCGTACATGAGCATACTACAAGGATATGAAACGGATCGATTCGAAGAAGCTCACCGCAGAAGACGGCGAGACACTGTACAACATTCTCGACTATACCTTCAAAGCATTGAAGAAGGCCGGCGTGAAAATGGAGAAATAAAGGAAAGTGATGCTGCTTGCGGGCGGCATCACTTTTTTGGTGACTAAGTGGCTGGTGACTGGTGGCTAGTGACTGGTGACTGGTGGCTAGTGACTGGTGACTGGCGACTAAAAATTAGTAGCTAGGGATTAGTGGCTAGGGATTAGGTTTTCGATACGAGAAAACCGCTAATTTCAAATCTCCGCGGCGCTTCCATATTTTTATGCGCCGCACCACCATTTCTCATTTCTCATTTCTCATTTCTCATTCGATTGACGCTTTCATCCGCAATCCATGGGCGTCCCGCCCACGGGCTAACCCTGAACCCTGAAGTTTGAAAGCAGGGATGAGTAGCTAGGGATGAGTGGCTAGGGATTAGGAGTCTCAAGTGACTGGTGACTAGTGACTTGAATACTGCCTTCGGGCATCGCCCTATTTATACTCTGCGGCGAAGCCGCCACCTTCATTCCTAATTCCTCATTCCTCATTCCTAATTTATGCGAAGCTTTCATCCCCAATCAAAGGGCGGCACGCCCCCGAGGCTAACCCTGAACCCTGAACCCTGAACCCTGAACCCTGAACCCTGAACCCTGAACCCTAAATAACCTTGTCAAGCAAAACCCCTTGACAAGAGCATTTTTCTCCTGTATAATAGCATCCGTTGTGGTGATGAACTATGTCTATTGAAAACATCGTAGAGAAGGGAGAGCTTCTGGATTGTTACGGAGAGCTCCTGACGAAGAGGCAGAAGGATTGCCTCGACTTATACTATAATGAAAATCTCACGCTCGCTGAGATTGCTGACTATTTCCATATTTCCCGTCAGGCGGTCCATGATGCGATGCGTCATGGAGAAGAGCAGCTGCTTTCCTATGAGGCGGCGCTCCACACCTGTTCCCTTCGCAAAAAGAGAGAACAGGCCGCCCTTCGGCTTCTGCATTTCATTCCGCAGGCAGAGCGGGGAGAGGCAGAGAGCCTTTTGAAAGTGATGACAGAATGAAGGTGACCAGATGCCATTTGAAAATTTAGGAGACAAGCTGCAGTCTGCATTCAAAGATCTCCGAGGGAAAGGCAAACTTTCCGAAAGTGACATTGATGGGGCGCTTCGTGAGGTCCGCCGCGCACTGTTGGAAGCCGATGTCAATTTCAAGGTGGCGAAAGATTTCATCGCTCACGTCCGTGAAAAGGCGATGGGAGAAGAAGTCTTCGGCAGCCTGAAGCCTGACCAGACAGTCATCAAGATCGTCAAAGACGAGCTGACGGAGCTTCTGGGCGGGACACAGAGCAAGATCTCGCTGTCTTCTTCCGGCATGACGATCATCATGCTGGTCGGTCTGCAGGGCGCCGGCAAGACGACGACTGCCGGCAAGCTGGCTCTGATGTTCAAGAAAAAAGGCCACCGCCCGATGATGGCAGCCTGCGACGTCTATCGTCCGGCAGCGATCAAGCAGCTCGAAGTCCTGGGTGAGCAGACTGATGTCCCGGTCTACCGCATGCCGCCGAACGTGGATCCGGTCCACATCGCGCAGTACGCGATCGATACGGCCAAGGCATACAACCGCGATGTCGTCATCCTCGATACCGCAGGCCGTCTCACCATCGATGAAAAGCTGATGGCCGAGCTGAGGAACATCAAAGCGGAGGTTCATCCGCATGAGATTCTCCTCGTCCTTGACTCCATGACGGGTCAGGACGCAGTCAATACCGCCAAAGCCTTCGATGAAAATCTGGGCATCGACGGCACCATCCTGACGAAGATGGATGGCGACGCCAGAGGCGGTGCCGCGCTCTCTATCAAGACCGTCACCGGCAAGCCGATCAAGATGATCGGTGTATCCGAAAAACTCGACGGCGGCCTTGAGGATTTCTATCCGGACCGCATGGCCGGACGTATCCTCGACCTGGGCGACCTCGCTACGCTGATTGAGACAGCCCAGAGAAATATGGATGAAGAATCCATGAAAGACGCAGCGGCGAAGGTGCGTAAAGGGGAATTTACCCTTGACGATTTCCTGAACCAGCTGAAACAGGTGAGAAAGCTGGGGTCCTTCCAGAACATCCTCGGGATGCTTCCGGGTATGGGCAAATTCAAAGACCAGCTGAAGGACATCGACCTTGATGGCAAAGAAGTGAAGCACATCGAAGCCATCATCCTCTCCATGACTCCGCAAGAGCGTGCGAATGTGAAGATCCTGAACGGCAGCCGCCGCAAGCGTATCGCGCAGGGTGCCGGCGTCAAGATCCAGGATGTCAACCGCATGATGAAGCAGTTCGCTGATATGCAGAAGACCATGAAGAAAATGAAGGGTATGAACCCGAAAAAGTTAAATCCATCCAAACTGGGCGGCCTTGGCGGTCTCTCAGGGATGTTCCGTAAATAATCGAGATCATTTCAAGGAGGTGAAATATCAATGTTAAAAATTCGTCTGACCCGTATGGGCGCTAAGAAGAATCCATTCTACCGCATTATCGTTATCGACTCCAAAGCAGCTAGAAACGGCGCACCGACCGATACCATCGGCTGGTACGACCCGGCTAAACTGGACGCTCCGGTAAAGATCGATGAAGAAAAGGTTCTGTCCTGGCTTGGAAAAGGCGCACAGCCGACCGACACTGTTCGTTCCATTCTGAGAAAGAACGGCATCCTCGCTAAGTTTGCAGAAGCAAAGAAATAAGGAGGACGCAAGATGAAGGAATTGGTGGAAACACTGGTTAAGGCTCTCGTCAAAAATCCTGATGCCGTCACCGTCACCATTCTTCAGAAAGGCAGCCTGGAAATCTACCAGGTCCACGTCGCTCCTGAAGACATGGGCAAAGTGATCGGTAGAAAAGGCCGGATTGCGAATGCCATCCGCACCGTAGTCAAAGCAGGGGCTCTGCGTGAAAATCGCAAAGTCGCTGTCGATATTATCTAAGGGGTGCCCTATGGATGAAATGCAGATCCTTGTCCCTGTCGCTGTGAAGTCCAAGCTGACAGAGGCACTGAAGACCACTTTGCTGAATGAAATCAATACGAACCTGTCGCGTGTCGAACATGACATGGCTCAGCTTGAATTTCAGGCAAATGGCCGCATCGCTGAACAGGCTAAAGTCAATATCCAGGCAGCTTCCCAGCTCCGTGCTTCCTTTGAAGCCCAGAAGGCGCAGATGCAGCAGGTGAAGGAAAAGCTGACCAACGATAAAGAACACCTGGAAAAGCTGGCTATCGGTGCGGAACTCAACCGCGCACCGATCAACCGTCTCGTGACCATTCATGTCGGTGACGATATGAATAGCATCGTAGGCGGGGAAATTTTGGTTGAAGACGGCAAGATTATTGCTTTCCGTGAATGATATGAAATCCGATGTCAATGTACTCATCGGCCGAATCGTAGCCCCGCATGGTGTGCGGGGTGATTTGCGTATGTTCCCCGATATCGATCGGCCGGAAGTGATCCGTTCGCTGGAGTATCTCTGGATCGGGGGAAAAAGATATCGGCTCATGTCTTGCCGCCCGCACAAGAATATTTATATTCTCCATGTGGAAGGCGTAGAAGACAGAAACCAGACCGAGCTCATGCGTGGCATGGAAGTTGAAGTGCCTGCCTCGGCGCTCCCAAAGCGGACAGACGGCACCTACTACTACCACGAGCTTCTAGGACTTAAGGTCGTGACTGAAGAGGGTGAGCCTGTCGGTATCCTGAAGGAGATCATCGAGACCAAGGCAAATAACGTGTACAGCGTTATTTCCGAAGAGGGGAAGGAAATCCTGATCCCTGCGATCCCGCCCTGTATCCTTCATGTGGACCCTGCAGGCGGCACAATGACAGTCAGGCTTTTGGAATGGGAGTAAGTCCATGAAAATCGATATCTTATCACTGTTTCCGGAATTCATAGAAGCCTTCTTCCATCAGAGCATGATCAAACGTGCTCTGGAAGGCGGCCTCATGGAGATGGCAGTGACGAATCCCAGAGATTTCACCAAGAGCCGGCATGGACAAGTCGATGACACGATCTGTGGAGGTGGGGCTGGGATGCTTATGATGTGCCAGCCTCTTTTTGATGCCGCGCATCATGTGCTGCCGGAAAAAGGCCCGCGTGACCGCGTGATCTTCCTGTCGCCGGCCGGCACGCCCTTCACGCAGGATAAAGCGAAACAGCTGTATCGCGACTATGACCATCTGGTGCTCCTCTGCGGGCACTACGAAGGCGTCGATCATCGCGTTGAAGAGCATCTCGCAGATGAACTCATTTCCATCGGTGACTATGTCCTGACGGGCGGCGAACTCGGCGCCATGGTCATCGCAGATGCCGTGGCCCGCATGGTCCCCGGCGTCCTAGGCGATGCAGGAAGCGCGCAGAGCGATTCTTTCTATGAGCCGATCCTCGAGTATCCGCAGTACACCAAGCCGGCTGATTACAACGGCTGGAAAGTGCCGGATGTGCTGCTCTCCGGTCATCATGCAAACATTGCGAAATGGCGCAGGAAAGAAGCACTGAGGCGTACTTTGAAGTGCCGCCCGGATCTTTTGGAGAAGCTCACACTGACCAAGACCGATCAGAAGCTCATGGCAGAAATAGAAGAGGAGGAGAAGTAATGGCACCTGTGTATATCGGGCTCATCCACTATCCCATTTATAATAAGCACATGGAAGTCGTCACTACAGCTCTGACCAACTATGACCTCCATGACATAGCCAGAACGGCAAAAACCTATGATGTGAAGCGCTACTTCATCGTGCATCCTGTCGAAGCACAGCGTGAAATGGCGAGCCGCATCATGAACCACTGGAAAACCGGCGGCGGCGTGCATTACAATGTGAACCGGAAGGAAGCCTTCGAGGAAACGGAACTTGTCCCGACCCTGGAAGACGCCATCGCATGGATCGAAAAAGAGACAGGCAAAAAACCGGCCATCGTGACCACGGACGCCCGGGTCTATCCAAATACTGTTTCCTACACAGAAATGCGCAGGAAAATCCACGAAGAAGATACGCCGATCTTCATCCTCTTTGGCACAGGCTTCGGCATGACCAAAGAAATGATGAAACAGTTCGACTACATCGTGGAACCTATCTACGGGGCCGGTACGTACAATCATCTGTGCGTGCGCAGCGCCGTAGCCATCATCCTCGACCGCCTTCTGGGCGAACCATGGTGGAATCAAAAGGAGGAATAACGTACTATGTCCGGACATTCTAAGTGGGAAAATATTAAGCGCAAGAAAGGCAAGACTGATGCCATTCGCGCAAGGATCACCACTAAAATCTCCAAGGAAATTACCATCGCAGCCCGCATGGGCGGCGGTGATCCCGTCGGAAACATGCGTCTGAAGCTGGCCCTCACCAAGGCTAAGCAGAACAATGTACCGAAGGAAAATATCCAGCGCGCCATCGCTAAAGGCGTCGGTGCTGCCAGCGGTGCAGGCTTCGATGAAGTCACCTACGAAGGCTACGGCCCGGGAGGTGCAGCTGTCATCGTCGAATGCAATACCGATAACAGAAACCGTGCAGCCGCAGATATCCGTCATGCATTCACCCATCACGGCGGCTCTGTAGGCACACCGGGATGCGTAGGCTGGATGTTCAAGAAAAAAGGCTCTATCATAGTAGCCAAAGACGCAGCTGATGAAGACACCGTCATGATGATCGCTCTCGATGCGGGCGCTGACGATGTCACTACCGGCGAAGACAGCTATGAAATCACGACCTCTCCGGAAAACTTCCTCACCGTCTCCGAAGCCCTCGAAAAAGAAGGCATCGAAGCGGAAGCTTCCGAACTGGCTATGGTTCCAGACAACTATGTCAAGCTCGAAGGCGATGCTGCTCAGACTATGCAGCACCTCACCGATGAACTGGAAGAACTCGATGATGTACAGGAAGTGTACACCAACGCAGAACTGCCGGAAGATGCGGAATAATAAAAAAGGGGCTGTGAAGAAATGAATCTTCATTTCTTCACAGCCCCTTTTTACTTTGCTTTCATTTGGCTCAGGGGTCAAGGTTCAGGGCTCTCGTGGCGGCTTCGCCGCCTTTTTTAGAAGATGGTATTCTCGTATCGCAGCCTTCCC
>CAVBQN010000103.1:2171-6760 GCA_963597545.1 Fusicatenibacter saccharivorans | reverse complement strand
TCGTATTTCCCGTGCGGGAAGACCAGAGAACTAATGATTTCATAGGAACCTCCTTAATTCAATGAGAAATTAGAAATGCGAAATGAAGGTGCGGCGCATCAAGTCATAAAGCGCCGCATGATCAAATAATACATTCTGCTTCCTTCATTATCCATAAGCCGTTCCCTTTTGTCAAAGAATTGACAGAGTTTTCCAAAGGCACTAAGATGAAGAAAAAGCGGTCAAGAGGTTGACCATTCTTTCGAAAACTCGCTGCGCTTTCATTTTTTTCGCGCCGCACCACCATTTCTCATTTCTCATTTCTAATTTCTAATCCTACTGCCTGCCAAAGCCGTAATGTATTGTACTTCAAAGGAGCCTCATCATGCGTCGCTGGATCATGCATGTCGATATGGACGCCTTTTTTGCGTCCGTCGAGCAGCGGGACGACCCCGCGCTCCAAGGCAAGCCTGTCATCGTCGGCGGGAAGAGCCGCCGGAGCGTCGTCGCGACCGCGTCCTACGAAGCCCGCGCCTTTGGCGTGCATTCGGCGATGCCTCTCTCGCAGGCGAAGCGCCTCTGCCCCCATGGCTGCTTCGTCGCGCCGCGCTTCGAAGCGTACCGTGAGGCGTCGGATGCGATCCATCAGGTCATGCTCCACTACGCGGACGCCTACGAGCCGATTTCCTTGGACGAAGCCTTCCTCGACATCTCCGGCATGGGAAACCAGTATCCGACGCTGGGCGCGATTGGGCGCGCCATCAAAGAGGAAATCCGTTCCGCCGTGCATCTCACAGCCTCGGTCGGCATCGCGCCGAATAAATTTCTCGCCAAGATGGCGAGTGATATGAAAAAGCCGGACGGCCTCTGCATCATCCCCTACGGCAGAGAACGGGAAGTCCTCGCGCCCCTTCCCGTGCGCCGTCTTTGGGGCGTGGGCGAGGTGACGGAGAAAAAACTTCTCGCCGCCGGATTCCGCACCATCGCTGACATCCAAGAAGCACCGCTGGAAAAGCTATCCGCTCTCCTTGGCAATCAGGGGACCCTGCTGAAAGACCTTTCCTTTGGCATTGATGACCGCCCTGTCGTTTCTTCCAGGCAAGTGAAATCCATCGGTGATGAATCCACCTATGAATATGATCTGACCGACCGCCCAAAAATCGATCGGGAAATCGCGATCCACAGCGACATCGTCGCGCAACGCCTTCGCAGGCATGATCTGGCAGCACGCACGATTTCACTCAAGATCCGCTTCGCTTCCTTCAAAACCATCATGCGGAGCCTGTCTCTTGAAGAAGGAACGAATCTGCAGGAAACCATCGACAGTACCTGCCAGACCCTGCTTTCCCGCATCCCGCTCACCGAGGGCATCCGCCTCATCGGCGTCACTGCCTCGAATCTCGGCGCTCCGCTATCCATCCCCTCGCTCTTCTCTGACGCAGAGGACAAGCGCTCCCGCGCCGCCAAAGCGATGGACAGTATTCAGGAGAAATACGGGAAGAAAGCGCTTCGGAAGGGATTCTGGCTGGAAGAATAGGATTCAGGTTCAGGGTTAGCCCAAGGGCGGCTCCGTCCACTGATTATGAATGAAAGCTTTGCGCGAATTAGGAATTAGGAATGAAGGTGGCGGCTTCGCCGCGAGTATATATGGGGCGATGCCCGAAAGTAGTATTCAAGTAATCAGTCACTAGTGACTAGGAGACATCAGACTCCCGTATCGTCATTGAAAGCGTTGCGAGAAATGACGATGCGCCGCGCGAAGCGCTATCAAAACTCCGCGGCGCTTCTGATTTTTATGCGCCGCACCACCATTCCTAATTCCTCACTCCTAATTCCTAATTTTCTAGCAACCCGAACCCTCTTCCCCCTTCCTTCATGCGCTATAATGAAAGTATCCCCATCATTTTCAAGAAAAGAGGTTTTACCATGGTCAATACAGAACGAATGAAACGCACCTTCACCGAGCTCGTCTCGATGTATGCGCCGAGCAAAGGCGAGCGCGAGGTCTGCGAATATTTGAAGAAGAAGCTGAAAAGCCTCGGCGCTTCGAAAGTCATCGAAGACAATGACGGCTCCGTCAATGGCGGAAACTGCGGCAACCTCATCGCCGTCTGGAACGGCAATGCCCCGGGCCTTCCCTCCATCGCACTCACCGCGCACATGGACTGCGTCGAATGCTGTCAGGGCATCGAGCCCGTTCTCGAAGACGGCGTCTTCACTTCGAAAGGCGACACCATCCTGGGCGGCGACGACAAGGCAGGCGTGACCGCTATCCTGGAAGGCATCGCCCTCATGAAGGAGATGTACATCCCGCACGGCAAGATCACCGTCATTTTCACCGTGCAGGAGGAAATCGGCCTCTTCGGCTCCAAGTACATCGAAGAAAAATATATCCAGGGCATCGACTTCGGCTACGTGCTGGATGCTGACGGCCCTGCCGGCTCTCTCTATAATGCCGGCCCGTCCCAGTACCAGCTTTCCTTCACCCTGAAAGGCGTCGCAGCGCATGCCGGCATGGCGCCGGAAAAGGGAACGAATGCGATCGCCATGGCAGCTGAGGCGATCGCGCACTGCCCGACCGGCCGCATCGATGAGGAAACCACCTGCAACATCGGCACCATCACCGGCGGCACTGCGACGAACATCGTCCCGGATGCCTGCGTCGTGCGCGCAGAGGCCAGAAGCCGCGACCCCAAGAAGCTGGAAGCGCTCGTCGATACGATGGTCCATGCCTTCGAAACGGCAGCAAAGAAATTCCCCGGAGGCTCTCTGTCTGTTCACAAGGAGAAATCATATGACGCCTTCCTCGTCAAAGAGAGCGATCCCGCGCTGAAGCTCTTCAAAAGAGCCGCCTCCTCCATGGGCAAGACCATGACCGTCGCAAAGAGCGGCGGCGGCAGTGATGCAAACTGGTTCGGCACCAAAGGCTTCCCCGCCGTTCTGGTCGGCGTCGGCATGACAGACTTCCATACCAGCCGTGAAAGCCTCAAAGAGCAGGACCTCTACGATGCCGGCCTCCTCGTGTATAAGATCATCGAGGAAGAAAGCCATCTGGGAGAATGAGTGACTGGTGACTGGTGACTAGGGACTGGTGACTAGGGACTGGTGACTAAATACCATCTGCGGGCATCGCCCTATTTATACTTCGCGGCGCTTCATAATTTTTTTTGCGCCGCACCACCACTCCTCACTCCTCATTCCTCACTCCTAACTAGAGAGTAGAACTTTCACCCGCAATCAAAGGGCGATATGCCCCACGGGCTAACCCCGAACCCTGAACCCTGACCCCAACAACAAAAGCCCATCCGGCTCATATGAGCCAGATGGGCTTTTGTTGTTTCCTTAATATTTATCTCCGTACAGCTCTTTATTTCTCTGTACGATCGCCATGATGCGGCTGGCCGTTTCTTCGATGGCCTTGTTCGACACATCAAGGACCTGGCAGTGGAGCTGGCGCATGATTTCCTTCGCGTAGGACAATTCATCCTCGATGCGGGCAATGTCTGTGTAGTTCGCCGTTCCGGAGAAGCCGAGCGCTTTCATGCGTTCGCTGCGGATGGTATTCAGCTTGTACGGATCGATGATGAGACCGATGATGCGATAGGGCGGCACCTGAAAGATTTCTTCCGGCAGCGGGACTTCCGGCACGAGCGGAAGGTTGGCCACCTTGAATTTTTTATGCGCCATGTACATGGAGAGCGGCGTCTTCGAGGTGCGGGATACCCCGATCAGGACGACATCGGCCTTCTTGAAGCCAGCCGGATTCTTGCCGTCATCATACTTCACGGCGAATTCAATAGCTTCGACCTTCTTGAAGTATTCTTCATCGAGCTTGTGGATGATGCCCGGCTTCATGCGGGGCTTCGTTTCAGAAATGGTCTGCACCATGTCCATCATCGGCCCCAAGATATCCACGTACTTCACATGGTTCGCTTCTGCGATGCGCTCGAAATGCGCGCGAAGCTCCGGGCTGACTAAGGTATGGCAGACAACAGCACCATGCTCTGCGGCTTCTTCAATGACCTTCTGGATCTGTTCTGCGTGACGGATGAAGGGCACGCGCACGACGTCGATGTCTTCATCAAACTGGCTGATGGTCGCCTTGGCGACGCTTTCCGCGGTTTCTCCCAGAGAGTCAGAAACCACGTACACTTCTGGTATTTTGGACAAAAGGATGACCTCCTTTGGTATTGATTGGAAATGGGATGAGTAGCAAGGGATTAGGATTTGGGGTTCAGGGTTCAGGTTGACGGGTTCAGGGTTGTGGTGCGGCGCATCAAATCATAGAAGCGCCGCGGAGTTTTGATAGCGCTTCGCGCGTATCCGTTGCCTTCCCCATTGGGGTAATGCTATTAAGTTAAGCGGCAGAACGATCTTGGCTCCCCATCGGGGAGCTGCCCGAAGGGCTTGTGCAAGCGAACTGGATTTTTAGGAGCGAAGCAACGCGAAAATCCAGTGAGACACCATTTCGAGCGAAGCGAGATGAGGGGGCTACGTAGCGGTATTGCATGAAAATGTTGGGATAGCGATAGCATCGGACTATTGGGCATAGCACACTATACCGCTAGCATGCCCCTATTGCCTTCGGCACTTCCCCCGAAGGGGGAAGC
>CAVBQN010000103.1:0-2161 GCA_963597545.1 Fusicatenibacter saccharivorans | reverse complement strand
GGGGGAAGCAAGACGTTACGTAGTTAACGATTTCCTTAACTTAATAGCATTACCATGCGGGGAAGGCTTAGACGGAGCGACGCTCCGCGTCGATTTTTGTAAACGGGGCGATGCCCGCACTTTGCGTGCCGGTCACTGTCCTTAGCCACCAGTGACTAGTCACTAGTCACTAGTCACTCTGATAAATAGGAACGTCCGCTATCCGGCGGGCGTTTTTGCGTGCGGCTTTTCATTTCGAATTTCTAGGGGGATTATGGTATACTAATGGCGAATATGATTTTTAGTGACTAGTGACTGGTGACTGGCATTGCTTTTGGGAAACAGTTGTCATTATATAAGACTTGCGGCGCTTTTGATTTTTATGCGCCGCACCATCATTTTTCATTTCTCATTGCTTCGCTTCGAGGTGATACTATGACTTTTTTTGATCGCCTGCTTTCCGCGCTCAAGAATGAGCGCGGGGCGTACATGGTGTTTTTCGCGGTATTGATCCCGATCCTTTTCGGCTGCGCGGGGCTCGCGGTGGACCTCGGGAATGGCTTCGCCCGTCACGCACGCTTGCAGAAGGCGGCGGACGCGGCGGTGCTTGCGGCGGCGTATGTGTATGACAAGGATGATGTGACTGACCTCAAGACGGTGGCGCATACGTACCTAGAGGCGAATTTATATGCCGACACTGCTATGAGGGATAACTATAAAATTGATAAGATTACCAAGCGCGTGTATGGCGATGGAACTGATGAGACGAAGGGGGTTCTCCTTTCTCTCTATGTATCACAGAATGTAGATACGACGTTTATGAGAATTTTGGGATTGCAGAAGATTCCAGTTAGTGTAGAGGCGACAGCGCGTCTTGTGCCTGATAGTCCGATTACAGGTGATCCAGGGGTTTTCGGATTTACTATGGTGGCTGGATATAGCGGACCTGTTGAGAACTCAGGGGATTTGAATAAGAATGCTATTTATATCAATAGCGATAATGTGTATATTCATGGCAAGATACATAGTAATGGACCGATTAGTATTGATCATAATAATAGTGGGGATAAGCGTTCTGTTTTCATCGAGAAAGGGGCATTTAGCTCTTCCGTCAAAACGGACTTAGAATTATGGTCAAATCGTAGAACCGTTGACTGGGAGCATGAAGATAATACCGGACCAAAGGATAATGGATTTTATAATAATGATACAATGTTACGCCCACGAGATCCGCCAAATAGGAATGATCCATTTATCTATGATCCGCAACCAGGACATCATGATCCTGGATCGTGGGTTCATTTTAATCGTTTTGGTTATTATGACGGAACTAATCAGGGGCAAGATGTTTTGGCTTCTGACACGTACCATGATCAGATTAATATTGCAATGAAAAAGGACAATTCATCCGTAGAGAAAGTCTATCAGTATGTGGAAAAATATAGAAATGAATTTTCTCAAACTGGCGGATTGTATCGAAAGGATGAGTCATCATGTAAATCTGGAGAAGAAAGCATATATCTAGATACAGATGGTCACTACGATTCTGCGGGTTCAGGGAGTGGTTTTAGTGAAAACTATAAACAGTACAAGATTATTATTACCGATGGTGATATCACTGTGAATCGAGAGAATTGTAATACGAGTTGGACTAATATGACGATCATTTCACTTCATGGGAATGTCACTGTCAATGCAAATGAAATGAATGATCGATTCAAAGCGATCATATATGCGCCGAACGGGTGTGTTCGCTACTATCATAAAGTGGCTTTTGAAGGAAGTATTGTAGCCAAACATATCTGGTCAAATGTGTGGAATTGCTCATTTTACTGGAATCCATTTCAGTTTGGGGATCATGGAGAGAGTGGTGACTCTGGCTCAAGTGGAACGACTGGCAGCGGCGGTGTGAAGCAAGTAAAACTTCATTCTAATGAAGATAAGGACTATTCTGGGATTGAAATCTCTATTTAGGGTAGTGCATAAAAAAGAGGGAAGCCTGACCGGCTCCCCTCTTTTTTGTACGCTATTTGCCATGAATCACGAAATTATATATAATAGTGTGAGAAAAATCACATAATTATATATAAAAAGGTGATAACGATGAAAAGACTTGCGATGAGACAGCTGATTTCCTGGAAGGACTCTCCTTACAGGAAGCCCTTGATCGTGAAGGGCGTGC
>CAVBQN010000102.1:0-6838 GCA_963597545.1 Fusicatenibacter saccharivorans | reverse complement strand
GATAGGGTGACTATGGCATGAAAGACAGCTGGGATAAGGTTTCCCGGTCACTCCCATGAGAGCTGCAAGTCCCCCGCGGCAGCCGGACACTCGTCCGCTAATCACTCTTAGTCCCTGTTCCCCAGCAGTCTTTCTTCTATTTCTTCCTTGGCCTTCCTGACGAAGGAAAGCATCTCCGGATCCAGCGGATAGCGGATGACGCAGCCGGGCGAGAGAATGACATGGCGGCCGCCCGTCTCTCTAAGCGTCTCATAGATCTGGTGCTCGATCTCATTTTTATGTCCGACGGTGATATCCATGCGTTCAAGGCCGGCCATGATGCACTTCCCGGTCATGACCTGCGCCTCGTGGATGCCCGGCAGAGATTCCCATGCATGCCAGTTGAAAATCTGAACGGGATATTTCCGAAGCAGGGGGAACATGATGTGCTTTCCATGGGCATGCAGCACATTGCACCAGCCCTGCGAAGCGGAAAGGACCGCGATATCATAGGGCATGCCGTACTCTTTGTAGAGATCCTCCTTCACCAGATCATAGGAGGAGAGCTGCGTCGCAAAGAAAATGCCATCCGCCCCCAGCTCGATGACGCGCTGGACGAGGGCGCAGGTGGTCTCTGTGATGGCAGTCAGGGCTGCCTTCACTTGCTCTCCATGACCGGAAGCGATGTGCTCCATCATGTGCGGACACAGTTTATTTGCCGTAGTCAGCGGACTGAAGACGGTGAAAATGACAGGCACTTCGCCATTGGTCTTCTTCAGCAGTCGCTTCAGGTAGTCCTGCTCACGAGCCAGCCCCCCCTCATGGAGTGAGACCGGCTTGACTTTCAGCCAGTCTTCCGGCGTATGGACCGGAGTGGAAATGATTTTCGCCACGCCGCCTCTTTCAATGTCTGAATAATCGACTGTCACGCCGAAGTCTTCGACGCTGTACATACCGTTATTCATCGTCTTCAAGATATCGACGTCATAGGTCTTATAGAAATCATAGGTATGTTCCGCATTCGCTGCGGGATCGAGATCGATCATCGGCAGATAAGACCACAGCGAGTATGGTACACGGTCTACTGCATCTCCACGAATGGCGGCAGCGATGCGTTCTGCCTTCGTCATAGGGGCAGTTTTTTTTCTCTTCATAGAAAAGCTCCTTTCCAAAATGCTATTATTTTTCCTATTATACTATAAATGAAGGGGCTGTTTAAGAACGCGGGCTTCCGAGTGAACCAAGGCTTCATCTATCGATTCATTGCCTTTTATCTATGAATGAGTCACTTCCATTGACCATGTATTCCTGCTCGTTATCTTTCTTATGCCCGACAATTCTTGATGATTCCGGCTTCAATGAATGCGCGGGACTTTTTTAACCGCAAGACGGCCGATATCTCTTTTTGAATTCTTAAATTTCAGTGCATAAGAAGAAAGATTGATTGATAATTTCCATATGTAAGAGTATAATACTTATAAGTGATATTCGATTTTTTGTTTTTTCTATCAATCATTTGGGGGATCTCCATGAAATTGACATTGCTCGCCCTGAGCTATTTCCAAAAGACAGCCGAGCTGCAGCACCTGACGCGCGCAGCAGAAGCCCTTCACATTTCCCAGCCGTCCCTGTCCCATACCATCAAGGTACTTGAGACAGAGCTCGGCGTACCGCTCTTTTCCCGAAGCGGTCGAAACATCGTCCTCACAAGATATGGCGAGATCCTGCTCCGCCATACGAACCGCATCATGCAGGAGCTGCACGGCGCGCAGAAGGAGCTGGCTGATACCAAGGAAGCACAGAAGCTCACCGTCACCATCTCTCTTTTCGCGGCTTCTATGATCATCCCGGCTTTCCTCACCCGTTTCCGTCAGGAGCATCCGGATATCCGTTTCGAGATCCTGCAGCAGCACAATAAGCCGGGTCAGCAGAACCAGAATCATGTGGATCTCTTCCTGTCCTCTTCCATCAATCCGATCGAGAATGACCACTCTGTGACGCTCCTCAAGGAAGACATCATGCTGGCTATGCCGGATACGGATCCGCATGCCAGAAAATCGTCTGTCAATCTGGATGAATTTGAGAAAGCGGGATTCATTTCTCTGGAAGCAGGCTCTTCCCTTCGTACCATCACAGACTTCTACTGCCGCATGGCAGGCTTTGTCCCACACGTGGTACTCGAGAGCGACAGCCCGATGACGGTACGTGAATTCATCCGCGCCGGCCTCGGTGTATCCTTCGCGCCGCGCATCACATGGCACGGTGTCGGCGGCGACCATGTCGCGCTGGTACCGATCTCCTCTCCGAGCTGCTCGCGCTACATCAGCCTTTCGTGGAAAAAAGGCGAGAAGCTCTCTCCCCCGGCAGATATGCTGAAGCGCTATATCATTGAGAATTTCTCTGACTTCGCCAGAGAATATGCGGGACTTCCGCCGGAACGATAAGAAAAAAAAGAAGGCATCTTCCTTGAGGTGCCTTCTTTTTTAGTGATCGCGCGGCTCACCGGATCCGATAAAACGCATATCCTGCCATATGAGAAAGCCGCCGCCATGCCCCGCCCCCTTCTCACAAGCAAAAAGCCCATCCGATGATGGGCTTTTTGCTTGTGAAATTGTCTATACCAGGCGGGAACGCCGTGGTTACATCAAGTGGAGCTGTCCGATAAAAGCATCACTAATCCCGATCACCCGAGAAATGCCATCTCCTGTTTCCAGGCATCCATAGTTTCCTTCATGGAAGCGATGGCTTTTTCTGCGTGTGTCTGCTGACGTTCTACGGACTTCGGCCCTGTGCCGCCGTAGCTTTCACGGTTCTTCACACAGTTTTCGATAGAGAGGGCTTCTTTGATGTCTTCTTCAAAGAGCGGGCTCATGGATCTGAATTCCTCCATGGAGAGATCCAGAAGGACCTTATGGTGCTCGATGCAGTAGTGGACAGCACTTCCGACGACGGCATGCGCCTGACGGAAAGGCAGGCCTTTCTTCGCAAGGTAGTCCGCCATGTCGGTCGCATTCGAGAAGTCACTTTCAAGGACCTCACGGGTGTGATCGCCATTGACAGTCATGGTGGAGATCATGCCGGCATAGATGTCGAGGGCGAAGTACAGGGTATCCAAGGCATCAAAGACGCCTTCCTTATCTTCCTGCATATCCTTGTCATAGGCCAGCGGCAGACCCTTCATGACGGTCAGAAGGCCGATGAGGTGTCCATAGACACGGCCGGTTTTGCCGCGAATGAGCTCACACATGTCCGGATTCTTCTTCTGAGGCATGATAGAGCTGCCTGTGGAGTATCCGTCATCAAGCTCGATGAACTGGAATTCGCTGGTGGACCAGTAGATGAATTCTTCCGACAGACGCGAGAGATGCATCGCACAGATCGAAGCGAAGGAGAGAAACTGGAGAAGGTAGTCGCGATCCGAGACCGCATCGAGGCTGTTTCCATAGACGGAGGCGAAGTGAAGGTCATTCGCTTCTTCTTCGGGATGTGTCGGGTACGTGGTCCCTGCCAGCGCACAGGCGCCGATCGGCGACATGTCACACATGTCGTAGCAGTCTTCGAGGCGCTTGAAGTCACGCTCGAGCATCGCAAAATACGCAAGCATGTGATGAGCAAAGAGGACCGGCTGCGCGCGCTGCATGTGGGTGTAGCCCGGCAGGATGACGTCCTGATATTTCTTGGAAGCAGCGAGGAGGGCTTCTAAGACGGCGATGAGCTTTTCAGACAGGCGCGCGATATTTCTCTTCATGTACATATGGAGATCCAGCGCGCACTGGTCATTACGGCTTCTCGCCGTGTGGAGGCGGGCGCCGGCATCACCGATCTCCTCGGTGAGACGTTTTTCGATATTCATATGAATATCTTCGAGCTCGACGGAGAAAGGGAATGTCCCTTCATCGATCTCTTTTTTGATAGAGAGAAGACCCTTGGTGATCTTTTCCTGATCCTCTTTGGAAATGATCCCATGAGCCGCCAGCATTTTTGCATGGGCGATAGAGCCGGCGATATCTTCACGATACATGCGGCAGTCATAGGAAATGGATGCATTGAAATCCAGTGCATTCTTTTCCTCTGCCTTCGTGAAGCGTCCGCCCCACATCATATCACTCATTTTGCATTCTTCTCCTTCATGAGAGCGCGGATGGTGAGCGGCAGGCCGAAGAGATTGATGAAGCCTTCTGCATCTGCCTGATTGTATACATCATCTTCACCGAAGGTGACGAATTCTTCATTATACAGGGAGTACGGGCTTTCTGCGCCATTGGACATGATGTTGCCCTTGTAGAGGCGAAGGGTGACTTTGCCGGTAACGGTTTCGGAGGTCTTGTCAGCGAAGGCCTGCAGTGCTTCGCGCAGCGGTGCGAACCACATCCCGTCATATACGAGCTCCGAGTATTTGACAGCAGCGATTTCTTTGAAATGGAAGGTCGCGCGGTCAAGGCAGAGGCGTTCCAGTTCGGTGTGTGCGTAGAAAAGGATGGAGCCGCATGGGTTTTCATAGACGCCGCGGGACTTCATGCCGACGAGGCGGTTTTCTACGAGGTCATCGATGCCGATGCCGTTGCGTGCGCCGATGGCATTCAGAGTATTCACGAGCTCTACGCCGTCCATCTTCTTGCCATTGACAGCGGTCGGGATGCCTTTTTCAAAATCGATGGTGACGATCTCCGGCTTATCCGGAGCTTCTTCCGGATCGCAGGTGACGAGATACATATCCTTGTGCGGCGCATTTGCCGGATTTTCCAGATCATCGCCTTCATGGGACAGATGCCACATGTTCCAGTCCATGGAGTATGGGTATTTCTGTGCAGCCTTTTCTTCATCAGTCTGCTTTTCATCATACTTGTCGATCGGCACACCATGTGCTTCAGCATAAGCCATTTCATCTTCACGGGACTTCATATCCCAGATACGCCATGGAGCGATGATCTTCATGTGCGGAGCCAGAGCTTTGATGGTGAGTTCGAAACGAACCTGGTCATTGCCTTTGCCGGTCGCGCCGTGGCAGATGGCATCAGCGCCATATTTCTTTGCCATGTCGACGAGGCATTTGCCGATCAGTGGACGAGCGAAGGAGGTACCGAGCAGGTACTTTCCTTCATAACGGCCATCTGCCTGAAGGACTTTGTATGCATATTCTTCAATGAATTCTTTGCGAACATCAAGAGTCTCTGCATATTCAGCACCGGATGCGAGCGCCTTCTTGTGGATGGCTTCGAAGTCTTCCGGCTGTCCCAGATTTACGGTGCAGGCAATGACTTCACAGCCATAGGTTTCTTTCAGCCACGGAATGATAACGGAGGTATCCAGACCACCGGAATATGCAAGAACTACTTTCTTTACGCTTTTAATATCTGTCATGATAATGCCGCCTTTCAAAATAATATAGACAATTTCATCAGCCCTTTCACATGGGCTTGTTTTACGATGTGATAATTATACAGCGTTATGCATAAAATTGCAATAGCTTTTGTGAAACTTTTTTCAAATAAAAAAACGTGAGAGACTCCATCTCTCACGCTTTGGGATCGTTATCCATTTGTCTATTGGCTGAGGCGGCCTTCGGTCACCAGTCACAGATCCACCGGGATCCTCACTCACTATCCCCGCCCTACGGCTAATGCACGCTGTCAAGGATCACTTCGATGATCTCGCTGCATTCATCCTCGATCTCCAGCATAAAGGAGTACAGGTCTTTGATATCCCGTTTCTTCAGCCCGAGAGACAGCAGGATGAGGGAGGCAAGCTCTCTTCGAAGCACACGGACAGGACCGGTGCGGTCAAAGTCGAAGGCTTGCATATAGCCGAGCATGGCGCCTTTGGAAAGGAGCATGCGTGCATAATATTCATCCGGCTTCAGATAGCCCATACAGTCTGCCTCTGCGAGGTAGTGATCTGCGAGATCCAAATGCGTATGGAGCAGGGCTTCGAAAATCTTTGGCTCCGTATAGGCTTCATAGTAGAGTTCACGGAAAACAGACTCCTTCTCGATCGCATACAGCTCGACCGCCAAGATCGCTGCATAGTGATATTCCAGCGGTTTATCAGAGAAGCGCTTCTCCACTTCATCCACAATCACCTGGCAAAGATCATTCGTAATGGCCGAGAAAACAGCGTCTTTATTGTCAAACAGATTATAGATACTGCCCGAGGTGATCCCGGACTCCTGTACGATCTGACGAATGGTTGTCTTTTTATACCCCTGTTCCAAAAAAAGTCTTTTAGCGGTGTTAAGAATATTCGCACGAACGCCCACCATACGTTCTGCTCTTGTTGCTGCCTGTGCCATGATTATGTCCCCTTTTCATGAACAATGAGGCCAAACTCCGAATGGCCCCGGAAACTCAAAAATCAACTCTTCCCCAAATAAGGATACACTATTTCAAATGCATCTGGTTAATTATAAAATATAATAAAACGAATTGTCAATTTAACAAATAAGAAAATCTGCCAGACGGGACTGATTTTCATCGGGAGGATCAGAAACCCCGCCCTCCGGCATGTATGCACCGAGCCGCTTTTCTTTTGATCGATCAGAAAATCTTTTCCTGCACGGGACATGGACATGGAAGTACCTCAAGTCAAGATCGGCCATCCATCAGAAAAATGCAATAGAAAAAGAGCGGGAAATTAGGGGAGACCCGCTCTTTTCTGCCTGCGCTCTTGTGAGGGCGATGGGATGTCATCGGGGCTATGGGGAAAGCGGGAAACCATGATATAGGGGTATACCATGGCGGGATGACTCGCCGATCACGCGAAACGCAGGCAATGGTTTGCTTTAAGACACAGACAATTTGCTTATGCTCTTAAAACATGCTTTTATTATAAATCATGTTTCATGCTTGTCAAGTGGCTTTCC
>CAVBQN010000101.1:0-6969 GCA_963597545.1 Fusicatenibacter saccharivorans | reverse complement strand
GGAAACCTTATCCCAGCTGTCTTTCATGCCATAGTCACCCTATCCGCCCCTTTCTGGCACCTTCCCCTAGAGGAGAAGGCTGCGATACGAGAATACCATCTTCTAAAAAAGGCGGCAAAGCCGCCACCTGAACCTTGAACCCTGAACCCTGAACCAAATGAAAGCAAAGTAAAAAGTGGCTGTGAAGAAATGAGGATTCATTTCTTCACAGCCGTTTTTTCATACGAGGTGCAGTGTATTCTTGAAGTCTTTGATATAGTGTCTGGAGACAGGCACTTTTTCTTTGGGGTAATGGGAGAGCGTCAGGAGAAGGGTGCCATTGTCCTGGTTCTGGATCTCATGGATCATGGAAAGGTTCACGATGTAGCCCTTGTGCGTGCGGAAGAAGCCCAGGGGGGAGAGGAGAGACTCGATGTCGCGAAGCGTCATCTTCGACTCGATGATCCCTCTCGTCGTATAGAAGAGAGCACGGTCTGACTTTTCGCTGGAGATCAGGATGATCTCTTGCGCGGGAGAGATCATGATGGTCTTGCCCTGCGTCTGGAGGGAGATCTTCTGTGAGGTGGAGACGATCTCGCCCGGCGCCCGTTCCTTTTCCATCAGGGCGAGGCTGTCGGCCAGTCGGGAGATGGTGCGCGCGATGCGGGCTTCGTCGTAGGGCTTTAAAATGTAGTCGAAGGCTTCGAGATCGAAGGCCTTGACGGCAAATTGCGAGTAGCCTGTCGCGAAGACGACCTTCACGGAAAGGTCCATGCGGATGATCTCTTTCGCGCATTCGAGTCCGTTCATGAGAGGCATCTCGATATCGAGGAAAAGGATGTCGACATTCGGATGCGTTTTCAGAAAGGCGAGGACTTCGCGTCCGTTTCCGCATTCACCGATGACTTTGACGCCGGGGATGTTCGAGAGCTCATAGGTCAGCTCGCCGCGGGCCGGCAGTTCGTCGTCGGCGACAAGAGCACGGATTTCTTTCATGGGATCCTCCTTTTGGGGAAATGGGTTGGGGTTTAAGGTTCAGGGTTCAGGGTTCAGGGTTCAGGGTTAGCCCGTGGGCGGGGCGCCCATGGATTGCGAATGAAAACTTTGCTCGAATGAGAAATGAGAAATGGTGGTGCGGTGCATAAAAATATGGAAGCGCCGCGGAGTATACATACTGGCGATGCCATGAGCTGGCATTCCAGTCACTAGTCACTAGTCACTTGAGATTCCTAATCCCTAGCCACTAATCCCTAGCCACTAATTCCTAGCCACTAATTCCTAGTCACCAGTCACCAGCCGCCCGCTCATGCATTCGTGATACGGATCGTCTGTCCTGTCGCAGCGACTTTTTCTATGGCGGCGGGGGCAGCGGGTCTCCTGCTTTCTATCTTCGGAATGTTGGTGAAGACAAGAGTGCCTTTGTTTTCGCGGCTGACGATATGGAGACCGCTCTTTTCTCCGAAGAGGGAGAGCAGGCGCTGGTGGACATTGATGAGACCGATGTGGTCGCGTCTCTTGTGGTCGATAAGCAGCTTTTTCAGCTTGCTTTTGGGGATGCCGATGCCGGTGTCGTAGACGTAGACCTTGAAATAGTCCTTGTGCTCGATGAGGCCGGTCTTGATGCGGCCGCCCTCAGGACGCTTGAAGATGCCGTGGACGATGGCGTTCTCGACGAGCGGCTGGAGGAGAAGCGGTGGGACCTGGATCTCTTCCAGCTTGTCCTTGGGGAAATCATAGGTGATGGAGAGGCGGTCGCCGAAACGGGCGCGCTCGAGCTCGGTGTAGCACTCGATGACGTGCAGCTCTTCGGAGAGCGGGATGAATTTCGACGGGTTGTTCAGGCTGTGGCGGAAATAGTCGGAGAGGTAGCTGATGAGCTTTCTCGCATTGTCCGGATCGCTTCGGACGTAGTAGCTGATGGTATTCAGCGTGTTATAGAGGAAGTGTGGATTGATCTGTGCCTGAAGAGCGCGGATCTCGGCTTCGGCGAGAAGATTTTCCTCTTCCTTCATCTTGTCGTACTCATAGATGGCTTCGAGCAGGTGACAGATGCCGGAGAGGAATTCATTGCCCATGTGCGTGAAGTTTTCCCCTTTGCTTTTAGCGGCGATGAGGGTGCCGACGGTCTCACCCTTGTAGCAGATGGGAAGGGAGGTGAGATGCGGCATGGGCGGAAGGGATTTCTGCAGCTGCAGGATGGCGATCTCCGCATCGCCCTGATTGCGGTCTGCTTCGGTTTTGTATGCCGTGCGTGTATAAATCTGATCTTTATAGATGATGGCGGTCCAGATGAGGGAGGGGAGAGACGCCGTCACGATCTCTGTGGCTTTTGATACATTGAAGCCGTTGAAACCATCGTGGAGTGCGGAGAAAAGGGTATTTACGGCTTCGAAGGTCGTCTTTGTCGTTTCTGATTTTTCTGTATCGCGCTGGTGCGTGTAGAATTCAAGCACCATGTAGAAAAGACTGACGGCGATGGTATTCGTGATGATGATCGGCAGCGACAGATCGAAGAAATCATTCGGATGCGCGACGGTCTTCGGCCAGGTGAAGAAGGCGAAGAAGAGCCAGAAGAGGATTTCCAAAATGCCGGCATAGAAGAAGCTCCATGACCAAAGATTGTGATGGTGGCTTTTCAGCGGGTTCGCCAGATAGCCGGCGGCGATGCCCTGAATGATGGAGAGTCCGCCGTGGACGAAGGCTGCGTCCGTGTCGAAGAAGAGGGCGCGGTGGATGCCTGCGATACATCCGACAATGGTGCCGACGATCGGACCGCCGACGAAGCCGCCGAGCATGATGCCGACAGCACGGAAATTCATGATGCCGCCGCCCGCTGAGACATTCCAGTACGAGCCGCAGAGTGCCATCAGGGAGAAGATCACGATGAAGAGAACGAGATGCCTCCGGCTGAACTGTTTGGCAAGGATCGCTTCGCGGAAAAAGAGCGTGCGGCTGACAAGAAGGAGCAGCAGGAGGAAGATGGAGATACCAAACCAGACGTGCTGTACGCCGATGATCCAGGATGTATTCATAGGGCACCTCGCTTTGCCGGGAATGTGAGGAGGGAGAGATCAGAGGTCTGCTTTCTGATCGCTTGTGCCAAAAGTCTTCGGGGGGCGCTCGTCGGCTGTGAGAGCCGGTGAAGCGGCGCTCCGTGATCTGTCATGCATTGATATAAAATGATCTATAAAAGATATATAAATGATAACTTATAATAATAAATCGCAGAATACATTCATTATACATTCATTTTTAATGCATGTTACCCGTTGCCATTTGCATCTTACCCTTAAAAATTTCTTTTCAGGAAAGCTGTCGGGTATACTAATGGCGAAAGGAAGATGAACAGGAGATCCGTAATACCCTCTCTATTATAACAAATGACAAGAGGGAGGGGGAGATTTCCTGGTATGAGCTGTACTAAGCTCCTTCTGCTCGTGAATGGAAGGAGCTTTTGATAGAGACAAGTGGTTTCAGCAAAAGAAAGGAAGAGTATTATGGTTATTTACGGTGTAGCACTTCTGGCAGGCTGCTATATGGCAGGCAATGTGATCGGCGATATACTGGGCGCGCTTCTGGGCGTCAAGGCAAACATCGGCGGCGTCGGCTTCGCTATGTTGTTCCTCATCATCATTTCCTCCTGGGCGCAGCAGAAAGGCATCATGAAAGCGCCGGAAGAACAGGGCATCAAATGGTGGTCTGCGATGTACATCCCGGTCGTTGTAGCGATGAGCTCCATCCAGAACGTAGCAGCTGCCCTTTCCGGCGGTGTGGTCGCCATCCTCGGCGGTCTTCTGGCTGTTGCGATCGGCTTCCTCATGATCCCGGTCCTCTCTGGTAAGAAACAGAAGGAAACTGTGGCAGAAGACAGCTTGGCACATAGCAAGTGAGAAGTTGGGAGTAAGGAACGGATTCCGAATCCCTAGTGACTAGTCACTAGTCACTAGTCACAAAAAATGTATGCAGCACGCAAGGGCTTCGTGGTCGCTTAGAAATAAGGAGATAATTTCATCATGGATATCGCAGCAATGATTACCAAACTTTTCGTCAAGAACGGCATGATCTTCGGCTTCATGCTTCTCGGCGTCATTATGTATGTTTCATTCAAGCTGGGCGCGCTCACCAAGGGACGTGTCCATGGCAGTGCCATCGCCATTTTCCTGGGGCTTGTCCTCGCATACATCGGCGGTGAAATGACCGGCGGCAGCAAGGGGATCGCAGACGTTCCGCTCTTTGCCGGCATGGGTCTGGTCGGCGGCGCTATGTTCCGCGACTTTGCTATCGTTTCCACCGCTTTTGGCGCGGATCTTCGCGAGATCAAAAAGGTGGGCTGGAGAGGTGTCGCCTCCCTCTTCATCGGTGAATTCATCTGCCTCGTCGCAGGCATCGCTGTTGCGTATCCGCTCGGCTACACCAGTGTGGTCGATATGGTCACCATCGGGGCAGGCGTTGCGACCTTCGTTGTCGGGCCTGTCACCGGCGCGGCTCTCGGTGCGTCCTCTGAAGTCATCGCCATCTCCATCGCTGCCGGTGTTGTGAAATCCGTCCTCGTCATGGTCGTCACCCCATTCGTTGCCAAACCGCTTTCCATCAATAATCCGCAGTCTGCCATGGCTTTCGGCGGCATCATGGGCACCACCTCCGGCACTGCCGCAGGCATCGCAGCGGTCAATCCGAAGCTCGTTCCCTACTGCGCGATGACCGCGACCTTCTTCACCGGTCTCGGCTGCCTTCTCTTCCCCTCTGTCTTCTACTTCGCTACAGCGATGATCTTCTAAAAAGATCCAAAGTTAGCCCATGGGAGCTCGCCCATAGATCGCGGATGAAAGATTCGCTTGCATGAGAAATTAGGAATGAGGAATGAGAAATTAGGAATGAAGGTGGCGGCTTCGCCGCGTATATATGGGGCGATGCCCGAAAGCCGGAGGATAGATTCAGATGTCTGGCGTCTGATATCTGATGGCTCCTAGTCTAATCCCTAATCCCTAGTCACCAGCCACTAGCTCCCAATCCCCCTTTCCTCTTACCGCCCCTATTTGTTATGATAGGGAAGCAGCAACAATAATAATAATGAAAACCTGTATACTTATATATTTATTTCTGTACAACCCTATTTTTATTGAAAGGAAGTCCATTCATGTTAGAAATCAAACCATGCAATAAGAACTGGCACACCAGAGGAGACGATACCGCAGCACGCATTGCAGCTGCCGCTCCGTATGCAGATGGAAAGATCGTTGACGCAGCCAATACCGTCAAAGTCCTTGAAGCGGTCCTTCGCCCGGGCGATAAAGTCAATATCGAAGGCGATAACCAGAAACAGGCGGATTTCCTCGCGAAAGAGCTCTGCAAGGTGGATCCGTCCAAAGTGCATGATCTTCATATGATCCAGTCCACCCTCTCCATTCCGGAGCATCTGGATGTCTTTGATAAAGGCATCGCCAGAAAGCTGGACTTCGCTTATGCAGGCAGCCAGGGCAAGCGTCTGGCGCAGATGGTCCAGAATGACGGTGTCGAACTCGGCGCTATCCATACCTACCTTGAAATGTATTCCCGCTACTTCATCGACCTCGTGCCGAGAGTTTCCCTCGTCTGCGCTGACTATGCGGATGCAGCCGGCAACATTTACACCGGCTTTTCCACAGAGGACACCCCGGCGATCGTCGAAGCGACGAAATTCAATCAGGGCATCGTCATTTTCCAGGTCAATCAGATCGTTGACAAGCTCCCGCGTGTCGATATCCCGGCTGATTGGGTCGACTTCGTCGTCGAAAGCCCGACACCATACATGCTGAACCCGCTCTTCACCAGAGATCCGGCAAAGATCCAGAATGAACGTATCCTCAAGGCTATGATGGCGATCCGTGGCATTTACGAAGAATATGGCGTCAAAGTCCTGAACCACGGCGTCGGCTTCGATACCGCTGCTGTCGAGCTGCTGCTCCCGACCTTCGGTGAATCTCTGGGACTGCGCGGCAAGATCTGCACTCATTGGGTACTGAACCCGCATCCGACCCTGATCCCGGCCATTGAGACCGGCTGGGCGCAGGCCATCTACTCCTTCGGCTCGGAAGTCGGCATGGAAGAATACATCAAAGCCAGAAGCGACGTTTTCGCTGTCGGCCCGGATGGCACCATGCGTTCAAACCGTGCCTTCTGCCAGGCTGCCGGTCACTATGCCGCTGATATGTTCATCGGCTCCACCATGCAGATCGACCGCTTCGGCAACTCTTCCACCGCGACCAAGAACAATGTCGCAGGCTTCGGCGGCGCTCCGAACATGGGCTGCGATGCCAAAGGCCGCCGTCATGTCACCCCGGCATGGAAAAAAGCAGGCGAAGAAGTGGCGAATCGCTACGAACTCATGGGCGACCGCAACCGCGGCAAGAAGCTCGTCGTCCAGATGATCACGACCGTCTCTGAAAAAGGCTTCCCGGGCTTCGTCGATCAGCTCGATGCTGTCGCTCTGAAGAAGAATGCAAACCTTGATCTCGAACCGATCATGATCTACTCCGATGACCTCACCCACATCGTTTCCGAAGTCGGCATCGCTTACCTCCACAAGTGCCACAACATGGAAGAACGCATGAATGCGATCCGTGCGGTAGCAGGCAAGACGGAAGTCGGCAAGCTCGAAGATCCGGAGATCACCAAGAAGCTCAGAAAGGAAGGCATCGTCAAGCTGCCGGAAGATTTTGGGATCGATCCGTCTCAGGCGACACGCGACCTCCTCGCTGCCAAGAATATGAAGGACCTTGTGGACTGGTCCGGCGGTCTTTACAACCCACCGGCTAAGTTCAGAAACTGGTAATGATAGCATGAAAAAGCGTCAGGCTCAGAATAAGAGCCTGACGCTTTTTATTTTTGGGGATGGGGATCATGAGAAAGGCGGTGCCTTCCCTGCCCATGAAAGTAATGCTATTAAGTTAAGGAAATCGTTAGCTACGTAACGTCTTGCTTCCCCCTTCGGGGGAAGTGCCGAAGGCAATA
>CAVBQN010000100.1:0-6986 GCA_963597545.1 Fusicatenibacter saccharivorans | reverse complement strand
AGAAAACCGCTAGTTTCAAACCTCCGCGGCGCTTTTGATTTTTATGCGCCGCACCAACCCCGTTGAACCTCTTGAACCTATAGAACCCGCTGAACCTCTTTCGCACGCAATCAAAGGGCACCCCGACCGGGGGCGAACCCTGAACCTTGAACCCGCCAACTTATATACTGAAAGAAGGATAATAACATCATGGAATGGATCACAGTACCTGAAAAAGGTTTTACTTTGAGAGAAGTACGTACATTGACGAACCGCAATGTGAATTTGTCGGAAGAGCTGGAGAAATCTGTCTCTGCCATTTTGGAAAAGGTCAGAGATGGGGGGGACGCTGCCATCCGTGAGCTGACGAAGAAATTCGACGGGGTAGAGCTCTCTGATTTCCGCGTGACGGAAGAAGAGATGCAGGAAGCCCTCGCGCAGGTGACGCCGGAATTTCTGGAAGTTCTGAAAGAAGCGAAAGCGAATATCGAGACATTCCACAAGGAACAGGTGAGAAAGTCATGGACGAAGAATTTCAGAGATGGTGTGGAGCTCGGTGAACAATTTCTTCCGATCCAGCGTGTCGGCGTCTATGTACCTGGCGGCCGCGCGGCCTATCCGTCGACCGTACTCATGGATACGGTACCGGCGCTCGTGGCGGGTTGCCCTTCGGTCGCGATGACGACACCGCCAGGGAAGGATGGCAAGGTGAATCCGAATATCCTGGCGGCTGCTTACGTGGCTGGCGTAAAGGAGATCTATAAGGTCGGCGGTGCGCAGGGCATCGCGATGCTGGCATACGGCACGGAGTCTGTCGAGCCGGTCTTCAAGATCGTAGGACCCGGCAATGCGTTCGTCGCTATGGCGAAGCGTCTCGTCTTCGGTACGGTCGGCATCGACATGATCGCTGGCCCATCCGAGGTGTGCTGCGTGGCAGATGCCAGCGCGGATCCGACATGGATCGCTGCGGATCTCTTATCGCAGGCGGAGCATGACCCGCGCGCGGCTGTTTTCCTCATCACGCCGGATGCCGATTTTGGCAAGAAGGTCGAAGCGGAGATGGAGCGCCAGATGAAAGAGCTCTCCCGCTATGAGATCATGAAGAGCTCTGTCGATGATTATGCGAAGGCCTTCCTCTGCAAGGATGCGGCGCAGTGCTTCGACATCGTGAATAAGATCGCGCCGGAGCATTTGGAAGTCGAGCTGCCGGATCCGAAGCAGTATCTGCCGCTCATTTATAATGCAGGCGCAATTTTCCTCGGGAAATACACCTCCGAACCACTCGGCGACTACATGGCTGGCCCGAATCACACGCTTCCGACCTCCGGTACGGCCGCTTTCTCCTCGCCGCTCGGTGTTTATGATTTCGTCAAGCACAGTAGTGTAGAAATGTATAATAAAGAGGCCTTCCAGAAGATTTCCAAGAAGGTCCAGATTTTCGCCAAAGCAGAAGGCCTGACGGCTCACGCTCATGCGATGGAGGTGCGTGATGAAGACTGAATGGCTCAGAAAAACGATCGCCGACTTTGATCCGTACTTCGTAGCGCCGATCGCAGAAAAGCATGTCATCAATGCGAATGAAAATTACCTGAATGTTTTGACGATCCCCGGCGTGAAAGAAGAGCTCATCCAGGCTCTTGATACGTTCCGTCCGCAGATATACCCGAAGCCGATGTCCGATGACATTCGGGAAGCGCTGGCGGATTACATCGGCGGGAAGGCGGAAAACTTCATCGTAGGCAATGGCGGCGATGAAATGATCACCTATCTGCTGGGGACCTTCCTTGATCCGGGCGATCAGATCCTGATCCACAGCCCGACCTTCGACATGTATGAGCTGGGCGCGGAAACGCTGGGGGCATCTGCCATCAAGGTCAAGGATCTTCCCGGATACCGGCGCGATCAGAAGGGGCTTTTGGAAGCAGTCAGGCGATACCAGCCGAAGGTGACCGTCATCTGCAATCCGAACAATCCGACAGGCGAGCTGCTCCCGCGCGCATTCATCGAGGAAGTACTGAAGGCCGCTGACAATATCGTCTTCGTCGATGAGGCTTACATGGAGTTTGCTCAGAAGGAAAGCGTCATAGATCTCATCGATACATACCCGAATCTCATTGTCCTTCGCACGCTCTCGAAAGCCTTTGCTCTGGCGGGCATGCGCTGCGGCTACCTCGCTGCCGATGAAGCTCTGATCGAAGCCATCGCGAAGATCAAGGCACCGTACAATCTGAACGCTTTCACCCAGCTCTTTGCGCCGATCGTCATCCGTCACAGAGAGGATATTTTCAAAGTACGCGATGCCATCTGCGTGGAAAGAGAGCGTCTCTACGAGGCGTTGAAGGAGATCCCGGGCGTCACGGTCTATCCGTCCTGCACCAATTTCCTCCTCGTTCAGGTGGATAAAAAGCAGGAGGAGATCTTTGAAGCGCTTCGCAAAAAAGATATTCTCGTCAAAATTTATAGAAACAGCCAAGACATCCCGAATGGTTTCCGCATTTCCGTCACGACGAAAGACGTCGATGATGTGCTGATTTCTGTATTCCGGGAGGCACTCGCATGAGAAAAGCCACACTTCGCCGCACGACGGGCGAGACGGATATTTCCATCACTCTGACTATCGATGGGACAGGACGTTTTGAAGGGACTAGCGGCATCGGATTCTTTGACCATATGCTGCACCTTCTGACCCGTCACAGCGGCATGGACATTTCCCTGACCTGTCAGGGTGACCTCGATGTAGACAATCACCATACCATCGAAGACATCGGGATCACGCTGGGAGAAGTATTCGAAAAAGCACTGGGGGATAAGAAGGGGATCCATCGCTATGGCTGCTTCTTCTGCCCGATGGATGAGACACTTTCCCGCATCGTGCTCGATCTATCCGGTCGGTCGTACCTCGTCTTTGATGTCGATATCCCTGTCGAGAGGATCGGCAGCTTCGAGACGGAAATGACGCGGGAATTCTTCCTCGCTTTTGTAAACAACGCGAAGATGAATCTTCATATGGCGACTCTCTATGGCGTGAACGGGCATCACATCGTCGAGTCTCTTTTCAAAGGCATCGGCCACGCACTGAAGGAGGCCGTCACCATCGAAGGCGATACCGTATTATCCACCAAAGGAGTGCTCTGATGAAAATAGCCATCATTGATTACGATGCAGGAAATCTGGCGAACGTCGTGCGCGCAGCCACCAGGGCCGGTCTTGATGTCGTCGTCACCCGCGAACCGGAAGAGATCCGCGAGGCGAAAGCTCTGATCCTCCCCGGCGTCGGTGCGATGAAGGATGCCATGGAACACCTCTCTGGCTACGGTCTCACGGACATCATCCGCGAAGAAGTCAGAAAGGGCAAGAAACTCGCCGGTATCTGTCTCGGCATGCAGGCGCTCTACGAAGTCTCCGAAGAAGGGGGCGAAGTGCCTGCTCTGGGACTTCTTCCGGGGCGTATCGTCCATTTCCCAGAAGGAAATCTCAAAGTCCCGCACATGGGATGGAATGAGCTCGTGATGCACCGGCCGCATGAAGTGCTTGCCGATCTCCCCGAGAAGAGCTACGTCTACTTTGTACACTCCTACTATAAGACGCCCGGGGACAGCGAAGACATCATCGCTTCCGCAGACTACGGTGTCACCGTGCCTGCTGTCGTCGGGAAAGACAATGTATTGGGATTCCAGTTTCATCCAGAAAAATCCGGGCCCATCGGACTTAGAATCTGGAAGAATTTAGCAGAATGGTTACAAAAATGAAAATATTTCCAGCAATTGATATAGAAGACGGACACTGCGTCCGCCTAAAGCAGGGCAAAATTCAGGATCTCACCGTCTATGGCGATGATCCGGTGAAAATGGCGCTCAAGTGGGAATCCCTCGGGGCCAAATACCTCCACGTCGTCGACCTTGATGGCGCTTTCAAAGGAAATGGCGTGAATACCGAGGTGATCCACCGCATCTGTCAGGCGGTGAAGATCCCCGTCGAAGTCGGCGGCGGCATCCGCACAGAGCAGGCCATCAAGCAGCATATCGAGAACGGCGTATGGCGCGTCATCATCGGCTCGAAAGCCGTCGCGTCCCCGTACTTCGCCATCCAAGCCGCCAAGAAATACGGCGCTGACCACATTGCTGTCTCCGTCGATGCCCACGGCGATACCGTCGCCACCCACGGCTGGGTCGACGGCAGCAAGCAGAAAGTCCTGCCCTTTGTCAAGACGCTTCTTGAAAATGGCGTCAATACCATCGTTTACACCGACATCAGCCGCGACGGCATGCTGACCGGACCGAATTTCGAGATGATGGGAAAGCTGCAGGCACTTCCCGGGATCCACCTCATCGCTTCCGGCGGCGTTTCCTGTGCAGACGACCTGCGGAAGCTCTCTGACATGGGACTCTACGGTGCGATCACCGGCAAAGCCCTCTATGAAGAAAAAGTCACCATGGAAGAGATCGTGGAGATCCAGGAGAAGTAAAGGGGTCAGGCTGACGGGAGCAAGGTTGATGTGGCGGCTGCGCCGCACCACAAGTTTGAAAGCAGGGATTAGGGATGAGTGGTTAGGGATTAGGTGCCTCGAGTGACTGGGGACTAGTGACTGGTGACTTGAATACGACTTTTGGGCATCGCTCTATTTTACTTCGCGGCGCTTCCATGGTATTATGCGCCGCACCATCCCCGTTGAACCTATAGAACCTATAGAACCTGCTGAACCTCTTTCGCATGCAACCAAGGGACAGCACGCCCCTCGGTCTAACCCTGAACCTTCTTTATCCACCACATTTGAGTACACCCGCAAAGGACGCAACATTATGCTAGCCAAACGAATTATTCCCTGCCTGGACGTGAACCACGGGCGCGTCGTCAAAGGCAAAAAATTTCACAATCTTCAGGACGTTGACGATCCGGTGACACTGGGAAAATACTACTCCGAATCCGGCGCGGACGAGCTCGTTTTCTATGACATCACTGCCACTCACGAAGGACGCGAGATCTTCGTTGATACTGTCCGTGCCATCGCAGAAGAGCTCACCATCCCCTTCACGGTAGGAGGCGGGATACGCAAAGCAGACGATTTCCGTACCATGCTGCTGGCAGGAGCCGACAAAGTCTCCGTCAATTCTGCCGCTGTGATGCATCCTGAAATCATCCGCGAAAGTGCGGAACGCTTCGGCAATCAGTGTGTCGTCCTCTCCATCGACGGCAAGCGGAACGGCAAAGGCGGCTGGGACGTCTTTGTCGAAGGCGGACGCAAGAATACAGGACTGTCCGTCGTAGACTGGGCCAGAAAAGGCATGGAGCTCGGCGCAGGAGAGATCTGCATGAATTCCATCGATGCAGACGGTGAAAAAGATGGCTATGACCTGGAGCTCATGCGCGTCCTCGCAGAAGAACTCTCCATCCCCGTCATCGCCTCCGGCGGTGCGGGGAAGAAAGAAGACTTCCTCAAAGCCTTCGAAGCAGGCGCTGATGCAGCACTGGCTGCTTCCGTCTTCCACTTCGGAGAAATTGCGATTCCTGACCTCAAACACTACCTCGCACAGAACGGAGTAGAAATAAGAGTATAAATGGTTCAAGGCTCAAGGGGGAGGAGCAGCTTCGCTGCCATATAAAATTTGTGGCGAAGCCGTTCCACAACCCTGCACCCGATTTTCCATCCCAATGCTACAAAATGCGAAAGGCAACATTATGGAAACAGTAGACATAAAAAACATTTCTTTCGATGAAAAAGGCCTTGTGCCTGCCATTGTGCAGGACACCAGAAGCGGCGAGATCCTCATGATGGCTTATATGAATCAGGAATCCTTGCAGAAAACCATCGAGACAGGAGAGACTTGGTTCTTCTCTAGAAGCCGTCAGAAGCTCTGGCACAAAGGAGAAGAATCGGCCCACTTCCAGCATGTAAAGAAGATCTTCGTGGACTGCGATGCGGACACCCTCATCGTGCAGGTCATTCCCGATGGCCCTGCCTGCCATACAAATCATCCCACTTGCTTCTTCAGAAGCCTTACAGAGTGGGAAAATAGGGAAGAAACAGGAAGCCTTGCGATCCTTCATACCCTTTTTGAAGAGATCAAAGATCGCCGCGCCCATCCGCAGGATAAGTCCTACACCAATTACCTGCAGAGCGAAGGCAAAAACAAGATCGATAAGAAAATCGGCGAAGAAGCCTCCGAAGTCATCATCGCCGACCAGCATCAGGACAAAGAGGAAATCATAGACGAGTCCTGCGACCTCCTCTATCATCTCTTCGTCATGTGGGAAAATTCCGGCGTCGATCTCTATGACATCATGCGTAAACTCGAAGAACGTGACGAGAAGAAAGGCAATAAAAAGAAAGTCGGACATCAGGATAAGATCTTTTAAAAAAGAGCTGGCGCAAGCCGGCTCTTTTTTGTGAGGGGTTCAAGGGTTCAAGGGTTCAAGGTTCAGGGTTCAGGGTGACTAATGACTTAAGGCTAGGGACTTGAGACTAGGAGACTAGGAGACATCAGATATCAGACCCTCATATCGTCATTTCGAGCGAAGCGAGAAATCTTTGTCATTTGCGGTCTGGCGGCAATGTTTAGAAATTCCAAAAGGGAAACCCGCTATCCACTTACCTTCGGGTATCGCCCCCATATATATTTGCGGCGAAGCCGCCACCACAACCCTGAACCCCGAACCCTGAAGTTTGAAAGCAGAACCCCGGCTTCATCTATCCCCTTCCTCTGGAAGGGGAACGCCCGAAGGGCAAGGGGTTGGCCGAGGGAGCGAAATGTCCCAAGCCAACCTCCGCCCCTTCGGGGCACCTCCTTCCAAAGGAAGGAGGGAAAAACGGAGCTCGGACATCACCACTATTTATCCATCGCGGCGCTTCTATATTTTTATGCGCCGCACTTGAACCCTGAAGTTTGAAAGCAGGGATGAGTAGCTAGGGATTAGGTTTCTCAAGTGACTGGTGGCTTGAATACTACTTTCGGGCATCGCCCCATATATATTTGCGGCGAAGCCGCCACCTTCATTCCTCATTCCTAATT
>CAVBQN010000099.1:0-7482 GCA_963597545.1 Fusicatenibacter saccharivorans | reverse complement strand
TTTTTTTATTCAGCGATTACTGCTGGCTTTTCTTTACATTGGCACTCTTATATCTAGCCTGACGGGAAAGAACCATCTTTCTCATGCGGATGCTTTCCGGAGTGACTTCGACGAGTTCATCATCATTGATCCATTCGAGCGCCCCTTCCAGCGTGAACTTGCGGCATGGCGGCAGCTTAATAGCATCATCAGAACCGGAAGCACGGGTGTTGGTCAGATGTTTCTTCTTGCATGGGTTGACATCCATATCCTGATCACGGGTATTTTCACCGATGATCATGCCTTCATAGACTTCGACGCCCGGTTCCAGGAAGAGTTCGCCACGGTCAAGGACGGAGTTCAGACCGTATGCGGTGGTGGTACCGGATTCGAAAGCCACGAGGGAGCCTCTGGTTCTGCCCGGGATATCACCTTTGTATGGCGCATAGCCCTGGAAGACATGGTAAAGGATACCCGTGCCGCGAGTGGTGGTCAGAAGTTCATTACGGAAGCCGATGAGGCCGCGAGCCGGGATGGAGAATTCCATCTTCATGTAGCCTGCGAGTTCTTCCATGGAAATCATTTCTGCTTTTCTCGGTCCCAGACCTTCCATGACAGCACCCATGAATTCCTGCGGTACTTCGATGGTCAGACGTTCGAGCGGTTCGCACTTCTGTCCGTTGATTTCCTTGAAAATAACCTGCGGCTTGGAGACTTCGAGTTCGAATCCTTCACGGCGCATGGTTTCGATCAGGACGGAGAGATGGAGTTCGCCGCGGCCGGAAACTTTGAATGCATCAGACGTTTCCGTGTCTTCTACGCGAAGAGCCACGTTGGTTTCGATTTCTTTGTAGAGACGGGCACGGATGTGGCGGGAAGTGACGAAGTCACCTTCACGACCGGCAAACGGGCTCTTATTGACATGGAATACCATCGACAGGGTCGGTTCGTCGATATGGATCGCCGGCAGTGCTTCCGGATTCGTCGCATCAGCGACCGTTTCACCGATATTGATATCTTTGAAGCCAGCCATAGCGATGATGTCGCCGACCTTCGCTTCATCGACAGGAGTACGTTTCATGCCCTGCCAGTGGAAAAGCTGGCCGATATGGTCGCTTCTGATCTTGTCACCATCAGTGATAGCGACCGGCATACCCTGCTTCGCAGTACCGCGGGTGACACGGCCGATAGCGACCTTGCCGAGGTAGTCATCCGCTTCGAGCGTGGTGACCATGACCTGCAGGCCAGCGTCCGGATCGCCTTCCGGGCATGGGATATACTTCAGGATCGCATCAAAGAGCGGATCCAGATTCTTTCCTTCGTCATTCATATGGAGCTTGGCGATACCGCTTCTAGCCGATGCATAGAGCAGCGGGAAATCGAGCTGGTCATCGTCCGCATCGAGTTCCATGAAGAGCTCGAGGATCTCGCCTTCGACATCGGAGATACGCTGATCCGGGCGGTCGATCTTATTGATGACAACGATCGGTTTCAGCTTATGTTCCAGCGCTTTTCTGAGGACGTACTTCGTCTGCGGCATCGGGCCTTCATGGGCATCGACGAGGAGCAGTACGCCATCGACCATGTTCAGGATACGTTCGACTTCGCCGCCGAAGTCCGCATGCCCTGGGGTGTCGACGATATTGATCTTCACACCGTCATGCATGACAGAGGTATTTTTCGCCAGAATCGTGATGCCGCGTTCACGTTCCAGTGGATTCGAGTCCATGACGCGTTCTGCGACCTTCTGGTTATCTCTGAAAATGTGGCTCTGCTTCAGCATGGCATCGACCAGAGTCGTCTTACCATGGTCGACGTGAGCGATGATGGCAATGTTGCGGATATCTTCTCTTTTCATTTCTTTCCTTTTCCCCCTCGGGCAACCTATTGCGCCTAGGCGCACTTTTTTGATGATGACTTCACTCTATAGTGAAACCGTCAAATTATCATATATTCGGAAATACAATTAATTATACCTCTATTTATATGAATTGTCGATAGAATCGGGACATTTCGAGGCATATTTTTTGAAATTTTCATTTTTACCCCAATTTTTACCCCAATTTCAGGTGGAAAATAGAAAGCGGGGCGTTTTTAGTGCTTTGCGTGCTGGAAATAGAGAACATACCCGCAAGGAATTTAGGATCATTCCGGCGGGGCTATTTTATTTATATATATCATCGAGTTCCTTTTCTTTCTGAATTTCGCTTTCCAATATCTTTTGCCCGGTTTCATTAGGGAGTTCCAAAATAGATTCTTGAAGTCTTGAATTTTTCATATTTTCAAAGTGTCGATCTAATGGCCTGTCAGAAAAATCGATCACGGCGCTTTCCCTTAACATATTCCCCGCCTTTTCACTGTACTTATTAAAATCATCATTTGAAAAATGTTGTTCAAAGGGAAGAATCCAACTTAATTTTTCCAAATAACGGAGTAAGCACATTGTAGCTATATCATCTTCCGTGCCATTTGACGCCAACATCACTTCTTTCAAAGATCGATGATAAACGCAAAAAGCATATCCCCCATCAATCTTTTTCACGTCTGCTTTACATACAAAGGCGAGTTGAGCCAGCATGTCACCCATATTTCTTAGAGAATATATGGGACTTGTAAAAAGAGCAATAATAGACACCCCGAGAGCGTCCGCAATACTAGCTAAAACGGCGCAATCTAGCGTACCGCTTTTTTCTATATTTCGTATATAATGCCCCGCTCCCCCATTATCATAGTTTTCCCTTCCTTTACCGATCATCCTAGCCAATGCGGCTTGTGAAAGGCCTTTACTAAGCCTTAACCGTTTAACATTAGCCCCCACAATTTCTTTCAATTCCTTTTCTTTTGTAGTTAAACTTCTACCCATAAAAACCACCCCGCTCTTCTACGGTTAAAACGTTTGTTCTGATACCTGTCTAATCACACTTTTTGAGTTTATCTAGGTATCTATTTGAATACCTAGCGATCCTTTATCATGATTGTATCATAGATTGGCGAGGGCAATATAATGCCCCATAAGCTTTCAAGAAGGGAGTAAAACAATATGGAAAAAGCATTTTATGAGGGCAAACGTTTATTAAACGTTTCGGAGCTTTGTAATTATATCGGCATGGGAAAAAGTCGTGGCGTTGAATGGGCGAAAGGAATCGGTGCAGCGAAGAGAATTGGGCGACGAGTTCTTTTTGATAGATATATCGTCGATAAAGCTATCGAAGAATGTAACATTTATACCCGCGATGGAAAGAAGAAAGGAGACATGGATCATGATTGCTGAATATCTGAAAGAAAAGGGGGCTATTGGTGAAGATCACGCCATCACCACAAGAGACATCACAAGGGAATTGAACATCACGAAACGCGCCATCGTTAGCAGAGTAGGAGACGAAAGGAAAAATGGGGCGTTGATTTGCGGAAAGAGTACAGGGGACGGCGGGTATTATATCCCTGCTACGATGGATGAAATCATTCACCAAGCAAACAAATTAGAGCACGGGATTAAAATGCGGGCGTTAGCTTTGAAACCATTCCGGCGGGCATTGAAAGAGTACAGAGATAAGGGCGGCGAAAACATGAAATGAGTAATAGAAATTCTCAAAAAAGCCAATTCCCCGCATGGCAAGCACGCCACAAGAATGAAAGATTTGCAAGGCTCTCTCATTCTATGGAAGAATCGCCCGCGTGGAACGCTTTAGGGGGAAATGCTATACGACTTCATTTTAAATGCATGAAGTGGACGTATGACGCAGAGAACCGAAAGAAAGAAAACGCCAGTGAAAAGCTATATCCCCGCGATCTCGAATGGTCAGACAGTTTCCATATCAAAGATGGTGATTTCTTTTTGAATAGTGCGAAGGTGATAGCCAGCGGTGTTTTCAAGAATGATACCACACTACGCAGAGCGATCAAGGAGTTGGCGAAATACGGCTTTATAGTTTGCATTGTACCGGGCAAAACAGGCCGAAAGGATCTCAAAGCAGTTTATCGAATGTCTGATAAATGGAAGAACATCACGCAAGGGGAAATCACCGGGAGTGAAAAGCCGCCCTAGAGACTACGCAAAGACATAGCGAGTTTTTTCACTTCACACATTTCGGGGCGTTTCTTCACAAAAATTGTTGAAGAAACGCTCCAAATATCAAAAAAATGGATCAATCACTTCACCGTTTTGTGCAAAGTAAAATTCGCGATATGCCCCGATATTATCGGCAATCTTGCCAATTTAGCGAAAAATTGATTTCTTCACCAAAATGTTTGATAGATATATATATACCATGTATTCGAGGTTCTAAAAGGTCATTTTACAGGAAGAAGAGCAGAGCAGGATCACAATGGAAAGCAACAATCAAAGACAACAGACATACAGAAATGATTTTTATTATTTCATAACAGGCCAGCAAATCAAGGAAACTGTTTTTCAAATGGCACGCGCCCCATGATAAACCATACCCCCATCACCAGCGACATCCCCAAAGGGACGTTATAGAGCTTTTCTAGCAAAGAAAAAGCCGCCATGCATAAAGGCGACTTGATAACAACTGTATCCGGCGGAGCTGGAACAACAGGCGGAGCATGGTTTTCTTTTTTCTCTCTATATTCTCTTTACCCTATAAGGAGAGGAAGTAGTGCTTCCTGTAGGAGAGGAAGTAGTGCTTCCTGTAAGAGAGGAATACGTGCTTCCTGTCCTTTTTCTGTTCCGTCCCATTCCGGCGGAGATCACCAGCGGGCGCAGGGATAAAGGAAACCAACAGGCGGCACACCTTCACGCCATGCCAAAGGGCTACCCCTTATGTACTGGATGACAAGAAAGACAAAAAGGAATATCCGGCGGGCATATCCTAGACGGGCAAGAAATTGCCCCCTAGAGGTGCAACGTTATTGCCCCTCTAGAGCAAGAAAGACACCGCCCGCCCTTCCCATGACACAGAGAGGAGACATCAACCATGAACGAAAGACCAAAGGACATACTTCAAAGAAAGATAGACAGAGATAGAAGAAATGGTAAAATGACACGAGCGAAAGCCATCCACTACCATTGCATTGATTGTATGGGGTATCAATCCTATGAGGTGAAAAAATGCGCCAATACGAATTGCCCGCTATGGGAATTTCGTATGGGGACAAAAACACCGCTGCGGGAAAGCACACGAGAAGAACCAGCGGGGCAAGATGATGAGTAAGCATGAAAGTACAGGTCTATAGTTATGGGCGAGAAACCTATAGTTTTAGGGGGTATTTTTCAAAAGGCACACGCCAAATGATAAATGATACTCTCACAGGGCGGGAAGGCGTCAAAATGGACGCTATGCGCGTTTTCAGGCAAACTAAAAGGCCGTCACTTATTAGCGGCGGTCTTTCGTGGCTAAATATCCGGCTGGGGGGCTAGAATATCATGCCATAAACATTATAGCACAGGGAAGGAAGGAACACACACACCAAAGGATCACACCGCCACACCAGCAACAGGCACGGCATGGCGAGAAGGTTCACCCATTCCCTTTTCTCTTATTCCATTCCGGCAGGGATCACCAGCGGGCACACGGACAGGGGCAAGACCAGCGGCCGGATAAGCTGAACCGATGGGCGGCGCGCTATTCTCTATCCATTATTCCCGCTATTCAAAGGGCTATCCCCATGCATGGCACGGCTACCACTTCCCCCATGCCGGGACGTGGACGCTGGGCACAGGGGCGAGGGGTGCACCCATGCCAAGTATCAAGGTACTACCCCATAGGGGTATGCGCTAATGGTCGGCCACCCCGCCCGTCCCCTCTTTTTTGTGATTTTTAAAAATAGGTTTCGTATTATGTATTTCTCACAATATATAAACATATATGCAATAAACGGACTTGCAAACCACCAAAGAAAAATTTTATAGGTTTACGCAATTATCACCAGGTGCTAATTATGTGATAAAAAGGACGTGGGTCAATTTTGAGGATCACGGAAAAAACGCACCTAAAAGGTAAAAATATGGCGCAGAAATCGGGCAGGAAATTGCCCTTTTTAGCACCAAGTGTGATAGACCATCCCGCCATTCCTGTATATCATCAGAGAAGAAAGCGTGGAAACGCGATTATAGAAAGGAGCGTGATTATATTCTAGGAACTATGGAAGAGATCAAGGCAAAAATGGCCGGAAATGTGCTTTCAGTGTTCGATTTCCTAGAAAGTGACGGAAAAAGCGACATGGCGGATACGCTGGAAAGCAACCAGCTAGGCAGGGACGCCATTATGGAAATGCTGGAAACCGTTTTCCTTTGCGGCTATTACAATGGACACCTAGCCACCAAGCACGGAGATTATAAAGAAAATACGGTGTACCGGGACGGAGTGAAACAGTTTTACGATGAATAACCACGAAAGGAAGGGCAGAATGATGGACAGAAGAGCGCACTATAGAAAGATTTATCAAGATACGATCACCCGCGCAGGAATCGTTGAAGGGCGTCCACTCACTGACTATGAAAAGGGCGTTTTTGCCGGGATCATCGCCACAAGAGAACGCGCGGCAAGATTGATTGAAGAAGGATATGGAATTTTAGATACTACGGCCGTATGGTATGCGGGCATGGAATACGAGAAAGTGAAACCAGCGAACAAGAAAAAGCAATCAACCAAGAGTAATGAAATCAGCTTTCGGGAAGGGCTTAAACATCTTATGGAATTTAGAAACCTTTGATGGGACATATTGACCACCCGCGATGGATCAGGAAGGAGCATAAAGCAGATGAAAGAAGAACAAAAAGAATTTTTCCTTAGTATGGAAGATGAGACTATGCGCCCCATCTTTGAAAAGGGCGATACACTTATAGTAATCGAAGGCAGCACAATTAAGGACGGAACACCCCATTTTCTTCTGATTGGTAATGAAATCATGTGTAGAGTGGTTACCATGTGCGAGGACGGGATCACTGTAGGCGGCTATGATAATGATATTTGCCCGGTCAAACATTACACAGAGGAAGAAATACAAAAACTTCCTATCAAAATCATTGGACGTGTCAAGGAATTGCGCCGCCACTTGTCAATGAACACCAGGAGTGAAGAAAGAGAGGTGTAAGTCATGGGTAGGCGTGGCAGACTTCCGGCGGGGGTGCGGAAACGTTTCGACAAAAACGGAAAGTTCAAAAATTATGAAATGAGATTTACCGTGAATGGGGAACGTTATACAGTTACAGGCGAAACGATAGAGGAGCTTTCAACACGAGCGGCGACAAAAAAAGAAGAGATCAAGAAAGGGCTATACACGACGAATAAGAAAATAACCGTTGATGAGCTTTTTCAAGAGTGGAAAGAGGAGAAGAGCAGCGTTAGAAAATCATCATCAATGTATGTCTATAGTTCTGCTTTTAACGTCCATATTTCCCCCGCACTAGGGAAATGCAAAGTAGCAGAGCTGGAACGGCGGCAAATTATCCAATTTTTGCGTAAAGTCATGAGTAGCAGCGGCGACGGCCGGGCGAACACATGCCGGGATATTCTGTTTAGATTGTTCAAGTATGCAACA
>CAVBQN010000098.1:0-7772 GCA_963597545.1 Fusicatenibacter saccharivorans | reverse complement strand
AAAGGCGGCGAAGCCGCCACGAGAGCCCTGAACCTTGAACCCTGAACCCTGAACCCTGAACCCTGAACCAAATGAAAGCAAAGTAAAAAGGGGCTGTGAAGAAATGGGGATTCATTTCTTCACAGCCCCTTTTTTTATGGATTATATTTCTGATACACATAGAAGAGCTTGTCGGACATGAAGGAGATGACATTCTGTCCCTCCAGGATATCGGCCCAATAGTCAGGCATGAAGGCGGTGCCGAAGCGAGCGCCTTCGATGGCTCCTGTCACGGCGGCCGTGGTATTGCTCTTGCCGCCATGGTTGGCAGCGGTGATGAGTGCATCGAGCGGATCATCGAGCGCGAGGACGGAGTAGATGGCGATGGCGAGGGCTTCATCGGCATTTGCGCCGCTTCCCAGGGAGGCGATGCTGTCGATGTGGTCCCATGTGCCGCTCTTTCCGGCGGGGCGGGCATTCGCCTGCTCGACCGCGGCGGTGAGGAGACCGATGATGCCTGTCGTCTTATGCTGCTTCGAGAGGAGGACGGTCACGCGCTCCAGAGACTTCGGCAGCGTCAGGCCATAGGTGAGACAGGAAATGAGCGCGGCCAGAGCGCCGGCGCTGTAGTAGGCTGTCGGATTTGAATGAGAGAGCGCAGCGAGCTTCACCGCAGTGTCGAAAGCGAGCTTCTCATCACCGGCAAAAAGGAGACCCACAGGGACGGCTCTCATGAGAGCGGCGCTGCCCTTGCTGTCATTCACCTTGAGCTTCGTCGAGCCGCGGCCGTCTTTGGAGAAGGCGGAGAGCAGCCCTTCCTCCGGATTGCGGCGGGCATGCATGAATTTTTCTCGGACGAGGCAGAATTCTCTTTCATGCGGCTGGCGGCGCATCCATGTCTTCTGCCCGCGGCGCGGTTCTTCGCCCGTCTGGCTGTAAAACCAGCGCATGTATCCGCGGTACACCCCTTCCAAGATCTCCAGCTTCTTGGCATCTGCCCATAAGATCCCATCGATCGTTGCCAGTACCATCTGGGTGTTGTCTGACACAGGCGCTAGTTTTCCATTCTTCGCGTCCCGCACCAGCGTGCGCAGCCCGAAGGGCCCGAAGCGGCGCTGGATACGACTGACGGAAAAACTTTGCAGCGGATAACCTAACGCATCACCGCAGGCTCCTCCGAGAAGCGCTCCGCGAAATTGATCTATCCCTGCCATGGTATCCTCCTTTTCTTGAAATACAGCTTTCCCCTGTGGGTGATCCTTGATCGGCGAAGAGAAGCGTCCCGGGCAGGGGATCTCTTCTGCTTCATCACATCATCCTTGGATAAGCGGCCGGTACCCCGGTCCGCCTTACAGGGAAAGAAAAGTTTCTGACAATCGCTTGCAGAAACCTCGACTTGTGCGGAAATCAGACGCTGATACCCGTACTGTATCATATTGATTATATTATAGCATAAGGACGAAGGGTTGGAAATGGGGAACGGAATGCACTTGTCGATCCTTTCTTTCTTGTCCCCTTGCAGGCTGTGGTAAAATAGAAACAGGTTATTTAATTTTTTGAATATAAGAGTGCCATGACCGGCGACCGGTCACAGATCGCCTCACAAGGAGCATAGACATTACCATGGAATTCAAACCCTTTCGCATAGAAGACAAAGCACGGATCGACAGCTACTTTGCCGTGCATCATTACGAGCAGATCGACTGCACCTTCAATACACTTTTCCTGTGGCAGGATGCGTATCAGACGTCCTGGGCGGAGCAGGACGGCATACTTTTCGTCCGCGCAGGGACAGGGAAGGATACCTTCTTCATGCCGCCGTTTGCCAAGGAGGAAGAAAATTTCGTACACGGGCTTGCCCTCATCCATGAGGAGTACGACAAGCTGGGACTGCCTTTTCGCTTGAAGTCCGCCTCTTCCTGGGTGACAGAGCAGATCGAACGTCTCGTGCCGGGCAAATATGATTTCATCGAAGATCGGGACAACGAAGAGTACATCTACAGGACGGAGGATATGATCCGTTTGCCGGGCAAGAAGCTCCGCATGAAGAAGAACCATCTGAACGGATTCCTGCGCCAGTACGCAGACTATCAGTACGAGGCTATCACAAAGGAGAATCTGGAGGATGCAAAGGCGGGGATCCACGACTGGTTTCTCCGTCACGGAGACATCGAGGAAGAGGAGCAGGCGATCAAGCGCTGCTTTGACCACTGGGATGCGCTCGGCGTGAAAGGTGCGGTCATTCGCATCTACGGCAAGGTCGAGGCCTTCACGAATGGCGATAGCATCAATGAAAAAATGGCGCATATCATTTTCGAAAAAGCAAATCCGGAGATCCGCGGTCTCTATCAGGCGATCAACCGCGACTTCCTCATTCATGAGTTTGCGGAGACCGAATTCGTGAATCGCGAAGAAGACCTCGGTCTCCCCGGCCTTCGCGAAGCCAAGATGGGCTATCATCCCGATCATCTGACAGAGAAATATGATGTGGTATTGAAACAGTGACTGGTAGCTGGTGACTAGTGACTGGTGACTGGTGACTTAAATACTACTTTCGGGCATCGCCATCTTTATACTGCGGCGAAGCCGCCACCGATGAGCCTTCCCCGCATGGGGAAGGGGGACCGCAAAGCGGTGGATAGGGTGCTTTCGTAAATCGTTGACTTGAGATGCTCTTTGCCGCTCTTTTTCATACCGCTTGTGCCCTATCCGCCCCTTCGGGGCACCTTCCCCTCGAGGGGAAGGCTGCTGATACGAGAATACCGTCATCTCATAAGTCCTTCGGGCATCGCCATCTTTATACTGCGGCGAAGCCGCCACCACAACCCTGAACCCTGAAGTTTGAAAGCAGGGATTAGGGATTAGTAGCTAGGGATTAGGAGCCTCGAGTGACTAGTGACTGGTGACTGGTGACTAAATGCCACTTTCGGGCATCGCCACTATCTATACTCTGCGGTGCTTCCATATTTTTATGCGCCGCACCAGCACTCCTCACTCCTCACTCCTCACTCCTAACTGGCGAGCAAAGCTTTCATCCACAATCAGTGGATGAGCCGCCCCAGGGGCTAACCCTGAACCCTGAACCCCTTTTTATTTTTCCCCATGAGGTAGACAAAATGAAAATTCGAAAAGCCTCTCCGGCGGATGAACGCGCCGTGAGATCACTCTGGAGCTACTGCTTTGAACCGGCGACCGATCCGTTCTTCATCTGGTACTTCCAACGGCTGGCCCATATGGAGGAAGTCCTCGTGGGGGAAGAGGGCGGCAGCATCGCTTGTGACCTGCACCGGCGGCCCTATGAGATCTCCGTCCGCGGCAATTCCTATCAGACGGACTATATCGTCGGCGTCGCGACACATCCGGCGGCGCGCGGTCGGGGGCTTGCTAAGGAGCTCTTGCGCGGCAGTTTCCACGAGGCACAAAGGGAAGGGAAATCCTTCGTGATCCTCATGCCGTCGGCGGCATCGTTCTACCTGCCGCTTGGTTTCGGCTTCTACTGCCACCAGTGGGCGCGCTCGGCTGCGCCGGAGAAGCTGGCCCTTTTGGGAAAACGGGCAGCGCGCGCGAAGTCGATTTCCTCGATGGAGGAATGGCAGGAGCTTGCCTCTGTGTATGACGCCTATACCGGAAACAGAAATGGCTATGCGCTCCGCGATGAAGCCTCTTGGCGGCGGCACATCGAGGCGGCGCTGCTCGAGGGCTATGGCGCACTGGTTTATGATGAGGAAGGCCCCTGTGGCTATCTCTTCTACACCATCTCTGACCGAAAGCTCGCCGTTTCCGAGATGGCCTTCTCCTCAGAAGCGGGGCGGCGTGGCATTTATGCCTTCCTTGCCGGCCATCAGGGCTCGGTCAGGGAATGCCTCTGGTATGAACCGCTGGATGATACCTCATATCGCACATGGCCGGATGGCGCGGAGCACTGCTACATCGAGAACCGCACCTTTCCTTTCATGCTCGGACGCATTGTCGATCCGGTGGCGGCGTTCGATGGTCTTCCCTGTGACAGCCGCCTCTCTGGTGAATTGGCTTTTCAGCTGACAGATGCTTTCTTTCCGGAGAACAGCGGCCTCTACGTCCTCCGCGCAGAGGGCGGACGCATCCATGCACTGAAGGAAGATGTTTTCTACTCTCTCAAGTGCCACATCGAGGACATCTCCGGCGTGTCCTTGGGAGAACACATCCCCGAGCCTTCCTTCAGCCTCTCCGCTTCCGCACTTGCTGAATGGTTCTTCGGCGCGGCGGACCTCTCCGAGCTTCTTGCACTGGACTTGATCCGCTGGCTTGACGGCGCAGACAGAGATCGGATCCAGTGCCTTGGAGATGCCATGCTGCCGAAGCAGAAGAACTGGATCAATGAGTGGTACTAAGGAAACGCTGATTAAATCGCAGAATTCGATTTCACATGTATTTTCATACAACGCTTCGTCATAACCCTCCTTAAATGGCTCGCTATTCGCGTCGGATTATTCCTTGCGCTGCATGAAAACACAAGAGTAAAATCGAACAACGATTTAATCAGTGTTTCCTTAAAAAATGAGTGACTGGCGGCGGGAGACTAGGAGACTAGGAGACTGGAAGACTTACGTATCGTCATTTCGAGCGAAGCGAGAAATCTTTCTTGCAGACCGCTAAACGAAGAATGTTTGAAAGCAGAAATACGTAGCACCAAGGCGTCGTTTCACTGCCGGTGTTTAAGTGATACTGACCGCGATCCCTCGGCTGCGCTCGGGATGACGATACGGGAAAGGGATACCCCCAAAAAGTTTGAAAGCAGGGATGAGTAGCTAGGGATTAGGTGTCGCAAGTGACTGGTGACTAGTGACTGGCATGCCAGCTTATGGCATCGCCATTATTTATGCTTTGCGGCGCATTTCGTCATCCTGAGCGGAGTGAAATGTCGGATGTTCGATCATGTAAAGGCGGAACAGTGAGAACTGAGTCGAAGGATCTGGCGCCGCACCACCATTTCGCATTCCTCATTTCTAATTTCTCATTCAAGTGAAGCTTTCAAACGGAATCAAAAGGCAGTACGCCCCAAGGGCTAATCCTGAACCCCCATTTCACAAAGGAACTATTTATGTCGGAAACCAAACGTGCTTACTTCACCTACATGGTCCGCTGTGCGGACGGGACGCTTTATACGGGCTTCACGGTGGACGATGTCCATCGCCGCATCGCGATGCACAATGCGGGAAAAGGCGCCAAATATACGAAAAGCCGCCGCCCGGTGGAGCTTGTGTGGTATCATGAATGGGAGAGCGAGCACGAGGCAAGAAGTGCCGAGTATCATATGAAGAAGCTCTCGCGCAGAGAGAAAGAAGAGCTGGTCAAAGAGTTTGGGGACTAGCATTCCCTCACCCCTCTTGTTCATTTTCTGAAAGGAGCCGCTATTGACACCTACAAATCCTTCTGTAAGGAAAACAAAATATATGACGGAGGCCGCAGCGGCGGCAGCGATCGCAGCCATTCTGGTGCTCTTGAAGCTCGTCATGCCCTTTCTGGTCGCGGTCACGATGATGGCATCCGCCGTGCCGATCGCGGTCATTGCCGGATTGCACGGCATGCGCTGGGGCATCGGTACGGCGGTCGCAGAGATCCTGCTCGTGAACATGATCGGCGGGCCGGAGATCGGCCTTACGACAGCCTTTTATGCGGCAGCTCTGGGGCTTGCACTGGGCTACAGCTTCATCCACGGACTGTCCTTTGTGAAGTCCGTGCATGTGGTCGCGCTGGCCTTTCTGGTGGAAATGACGTACAAGGTGACATTCTCCATCTATATCCTCGGTATCGCAGACGCACTGGCGGCGAGCATCGAACGTCTGGCTTCTGTCATCCGCTGGATCTGGCAGCCGCTCGCGCGTCTCTTCTCGATGGACCCCAGTCCGGAGAAAGCAGCCTATACCACGGGCGGCATGGTCTTCTTCGCCATCCTCTTTATCATCGAGGCCTATATCTATGCGTACTGGAATGTGGAGATCGGGCGCAACATACTGAAACGATTGAAGGCAGGAATGCGTGAGAATTAAGGAAACGCTGATTCAATCGCAGAATCAGATTTCATATGGATTTTTATACATAGCTTTGTCATCATCTTCCTTACATAGCTCGACGCCGGAGGAGGGGCTTGATAGGCCTTTTCTATGACCTCTTGACAATGTCCATCCCTCTGCCCTATAATAATCCCCATAAAGACATGCGAGGATCAGGAGTAAGCTGGACTTGGATATCACAGAGAGCCGGATAAGGTGGGAATCGGTATGGAAAAGCAGCGTGTCACCTGAGAGCACTTCGTCGAAATCAGTAAGCGAAGCGTTGGTCCGCGTTAAGGATAAGCCTAAGTATAATGCAAGGTGGTACCGCGTATGACGCCCTTGTCCGTAAGGACAGGGGCTTTTCTTTTTGCGATACCTGCATGATGGATGGCGGAGTGAGAAACAGGAGTGGTACCGCGCTGATGCGCCTCCCTGACCGAAGGGTCGGGGAGGCTTTTTTAGATGCGGAATGAGACGTGAAAAACCGGAGCGAGAGCCGGCCCCTGTTTCCCTGCTGATAATTCATTTACGATCATCGATCATCCCAAGGAGGAAGCCATTATGAAAATCATGAAAACTGCCACTGAAAAACGTATCGCTTTCCGTGAAAACCTGAAATCCGGACACATTATGATCGCCCCGGGCGTCGGTGATGCGCTGGGCGCCAAGATCGCAGAGATGGCGGGCATCCCGGCTCTTGCCATGGGCGGGTACTCCGTCTCCGCGTCCCGTCTCGGACAGCCGGATGTCGGCCTTCTTTCCTGCACGGAAATGGCAGAGCAGCTGACCGGCATCTGCCATGCGGTCAATATCCCGATCATCGCTGACGGGGATACCGGCTACGGCAATGCGCTCAATATCATCCGCACAGAGCAGATGTTCGAACAGGCAGGCGCTGCCTGCATCTTCTTCGAAGACCAGGCATGGCCGAAACGCTGCGGCCACATGGACGGCAAGCAGGTCATCGCTGCGGAAGAACACGCACAGAAGATCCGCGCCGCCGTCGATGCCCGCTTCGATAAGGAGACGATGATCATGTCCCGCACGGATAGCCGCGCTGTCTACGGCATCGATGATGCCATCGAAAGAAGCAAGCGCTATGCGGATGCGGGCGCGGAGATCTGCTTCGCTGATGGCATCGGCAGCCGCGAAGAGTTGGAAAAATTTGCAAGAGGCCTTGAAGGAAGCGGTGCATACCTCGTAGCGAATATGATCGAAGGCGGCAAGACACCGCTCATCCCGGCCAAAGAGCTTGAGGAAATGGGATACTCCGTCGTTTTCTGGGCTTGCAGTGCAGTCTATGCGATCTCCAAGACCCTGTATGATCTCTTCACCGACTTGAAAGAAAAAGGAACGACCGAAGATCACCTGAAGAATATGATCGAATTCGGACACTTCAACAGCATCATCGGTCTTGATACGTACAAGGAACTCGAACGTAAGTACAAAGTCGACAGAGACGACTGAGAAGGCCCCGAGTGAAGTCACTCGCCTCTGGTTCAGGGGTGCGGTGGCGGCATTGCCGCGAATACATAGGAGGCGATGTCCGATTAAGAATCATTCTCGCCCCTTCCTTTGGAAGGGGCGGACGAGCGAAGCGAGGCGGGGTTGGTATCCCCGCATGTGAAATACCGCTTCGAGAGCCAACCTCCGCCCCTTCGGGGCACCTCCTTCCAAAGGAAGGAGGGAGAAAAGAGGAGTGTGTTGACTGGTAACTAGGGCTCAAGGCTCTCGTGGCAGCTTTGCCGCATTTCAGAT
>CAVBQN010000097.1:0-7846 GCA_963597545.1 Fusicatenibacter saccharivorans | reverse complement strand
ATTTTGCAATTCCTGGTGTGCAAAAGGTTGTGATACATCTGCAGCATCTACAGATGCTTGCGTACCAAGGCATAAAAGCGTGATTGGTATAATTATCCATCTATTTTTCATAGAGTTTTCCTCCCTTACATGTGGGGCTTTTTTCTTCTTGATTACTCATTCTAGCACTAACAATGAGTATTTGCAAAACCTTATGATCATCTTTCCTTTATAGCAAAAGGTAGTTTCACATGATTTGGGCAGATTTTTAACTCTATAATAGACCTAAAGATCCTGACCAGCCCCTTGGCTTTTAAGCGTAGATTTGGAGCATAATAAGCTCAAACAGGAGATCCCCATCATGCCAATTTCATTCACAGAGCGGCAGAAGGACTTTGATCAGCATAGTGCCTTTGTCTGATCTTCTAACGGCTAAGGAAGTACGAATACAAAAAGGGCGTGATGCTTTTGCATCACGCCCTTTTTTCTATGCGCCGCACCATGGGTAGAGGGGCTCTTGCAATGTCTCATCGATCGCTTCTTTCGTGATCGGCTGGAAATAGACTTTGAGAAGGGCAAGACCTTCCGCCGGAGCGGTGAGGCCGAGCTCTCGTCGGTCGCGGGCTTCCAAGATCCGTTCGAGATCGTGAGGAGTGAGGACGCCGCTCCCGGCATCAACGAGAGCGCCGGCGATGTTTCTGACCATGTGGTAGAGAAAGCCTTCGCCGGTGACGTAGATCCAGATGAGGGGCCCCACTTTCCGAAGGCGGATCTCATGGACAAGCCGCACGGGATCGGAGGGGACGGCGTTGTTCCCGCGAAAGGAAGTAAAGTCGTGGCGGCCTTCCAAGACTTTGGCGGCTGCTTCCATTTTGGCAAGGTCGAACTGCTTACCGGTGCGCCAGATGGTGCGCACGAGGAAGGGCGAGGCTTCGCGGCTCTCGGTCAATAGGTAGCCGTAGGTCTTGCCGAAGTTGCGGCGGCGGACGGAGAAGTCTTCGTCCATCTCCCGGCTTTGGCGGACGCGGATATCACGCGGCAGGAGGGCATTCATGGCGTGGACAAATCGATCCCCGGGGATGCGGGACTCGGTGTAGAAGGTACACTCCTGCCCATAGGCATGGACGCCGGCATCGGTGCGGGCGACGAAGTAAATGGTTGTCTTCTTTCTCGTCAGCTGAAGGAGTGTATTCTCAAGCATTTCCTGCACGGTCATGCGGGTGGGCTGGCGCTGGAAGCCGGCATAGTTTGTTCCTTCGTAGGAAACGGTGATCCAGATATTTCGCATGGGATGATCCTTCGGGAAAAATAGTGGCTAGTGACTGGGGATTAGGGATTAGGAGTTCCCCTTAATTGCGTTTGAAAGAGGTTCAGCAGGTTCTATAGGTAGGGCGGGGATGGTGTAGCGCATAAAAATCAGAAGCGCCGCGAAATTTTGATAGCGCTTCGCGCCGTCATCTCGAGCGTAGCCGAGAGATCTTCCTTGCAGAACGGTCAGCGTACCAATTGCGCTATTTCGATCACCGCTCATTTCTAATCCCTAGCTTCAGGATTCCATGTGGCTAACCCCACGCCCCATTCTATCTCATGACTACATACAGCGCGATGAGGGCGCCGGTCACGAGGGCAATGGCGATGAAGGCATTTCTATCCCGCCATGTATAGGAGAGCTGGTGCATCTTGGTACGTCCTTCGCCGCCGCGATAGCAGCGGGCTTCCATGGCGGTCGCGAGGTCGTCGGCGCGGCGGAAGGCAGAGATGAAGAGCGGGACAAGGAGCGGGATCATGTTCTTGGCGCGCTGCCAGAGATTGCCGTTCACAAAGTCAGCGCCTCGGGAGGACTGGGCTTTCATGATGCGGTCAGTTTCTTCCAAAAGTGTCGGGATGAAACGAAGCGCGATGGTCATCATCATGGCGAGCTCGTGCGCGGGTACCCCGAAGCGACGGAATGGCATCAGGAGGTCTTCGATGCCGTCGGTCAGGACGATCGGGCTCGTGGTATAGGTGAGAAGCGAGGAGAAGGCGATGAGGAAGACGAGGCGCAGTGTCATGACGATGCCGTTCCTGATGCCTTCTTCGCTGATGTGGATGAATTTCCACGAAAAGATTTCCGTCCCCGGGGTGGTGAGGATGTGGATGAGCATGGTGAAAACAAGGATCACCCAGAGGGGCTTGATGGCCTTCCAGATCATTTTCGCAGGTACGCCGGAGAGGGCGATGGCAAGGAAGGTGAAGCCAGCGACGACTACGTAGGAATACAGGTTGTTCGCGAGGAAAATCGCGACGATGAAGATCATGGTACAGAGGATCTTCGCACGGGGATCCATCTGGTGCAGGTACGAATGGCCGGGATAGTACTGGCCGAGGGTCATATCAGTGAGCATGTGTCTTACCTCCCAGCATCTTTGCCATTTTTTCTACGGCTTCTTCGGTCGTTTTTGCCTCTTCCGGCACGGGGATGCCCTTCTCTTTCAGGTAGAGGAGGGTCTGCGTGAGGGGCGGAGCGTCGACGCCGCAGGCCTTGAGCTCTTCTCTGTGGTGGAGGAAGATATCCATCGGCTCGCCGTCCAGCACAAGGCGGCCTTTGTGCATGACGAGAAGGCGGGTCGCCAGGCGTGCGATGTCATCCATATTATGCGAGACGAGGATGACGGAGAATACGCCTTTCTTGTACCAGCTCTGGATGCGGGAGAAAATTTCCCGCCGCCCGATGGGGTCAAGGCCTGCCGATGGTTCGTCCAGAATAAGGAAATCCGGGTGCATCGCGATGACGCCGGCAATGGCGACGCGGCGCTGCTGCCCGCCGGAGAGGCGGAAGGGCGAGCGGCCTGCAAAGGTGTCGTAGTCAAGACCGGCAAATTTCATAGCGCTTTTCACGCGCTTTCCGGCCTCTTCTTCATCACACCCCAGATTCATCGGCCCGAAGGCGATGTCTTTAGCGACGGTTTCTTCGAAAAGCTGGTGCTCCGGGTACTGGAAAACCATGCCGACCGAGTGGCGCTTGGCGACGGCGGCTTTGGATTTCTCGGCAAGGTCGACACCATCGATGGTGACTTTGCCGCAGGTCGGATGGATGAGCCCATTCAGGTGCTGGATGAGTGTCGATTTCCCGCTCCCTGTATGACCGATAATGCCGATGAATTCTCCTTTTTCGATGGTGAGATCGACATCATCCAGGGCCATCTTTTCAAATGGCGAACCCTTGCCATAAATATAACTTATATGTTCGACGCGTATGGACATAGTGCTTCTCCCAGCTCCTCATCTGTCATGCAATCTTCAGGAATCTCGTAACCTTTTTTCCGAAGCCCATGGGCAAGGTCGGCAGCGACCGGGACATCGAGCCCCATGGCCGTCAGCTTGTCTGCCTGCGAGAAGACTTCGCGTGCTGTCCCCTGCATCTGGAGCTTCGTGCGGTCGACGACCAGCACATGATCCGCCGTCACAGCTTCCTCCATGAAATGGGTAATCAGCACGATGGTGATCCCTTCCGAGCGGTTCAGCTCATGGATGGTATCCATGACTTCCTTGCGTCCCAGAGGGTCGAGCATCGCCGTCGGTTCGTCCAGGACGATGCAGTCCGGATGCATCGCGAGTACGCCGGCGATGGCGATCCTCTGCTTCTGTCCGCCGGAGAGCATCGCCGGTGAATGCGTACGGTAGGCGCTCATGCCGACTTTTTCCAGCGCATAGTCCACGCGCTTTCGGATCTCGTCCGCGGGTACACCCAGGTTCTCCGGGCCAAAGGCGACGTCTTCTTCGACGATGGCCGCGACCAGCTGATTATCCGGATTCTGAAAGACCATGCCGACTTTTTGCCGGATGTCCCAGATATGCTCCATGTCGCTGGTTTTCATGCCTTCTACGATGACCTCGCCCGCCGTCGGAAGATACAGGGCATTGAGATGCCTTGCCAGTGTAGACTTGCCGCTCCCATTTGTGCCAATGATGGCGGTGAAGGATCCCTTCGGGATCGTGCAGGTCACATCCGACAGCGCGTCGAATGTCTTCCCGTCCTCCGTCTCGAAGGTATGTGTCAAATGACGGATGTCGAAGAGGATCTCTTTCCCATCCTGTGTCATATTTTCTTCCATATGTCCTCTTTCCTTAGAGTAAAACAGGAAGCGGACAGAGATTCTCCCCGCCACCTGCTGCTAACCGGGATAACAATGATACTTAATAATAACAAATATGGTTCTTCATAGTCAATTTATATTGTATCGATAGATATGTATATTGTCAATTTATTTTTATTGCTATAGTCGACAATGAAAAGGCTCCGGTTTTTTCCATTTGCGAGAACGGCTATGTGAAGAGGGGAAGCGCAGAAGATGCCGCCAGCGGGGACGCCGTGTTTCCCCGGTCCCCAGCCCCCTTCTCTCATGCTATAATAGGGACATGCAAAAGGAGTCACCCATCTATGTCACAAACATTTTATGCCGCACTCGTTTTGGCCGGCGGCGCTTCCTATGGTATCATTTCCACACTCGTCAAGCTCTCCTATCGGTCGGGCTTTTCTATCAATGACGTCTCTTCCATCCAGTATTTTCTTGGATTTCTTCTGCTCTGGACCATCTGGCTTTTCCGCGTGCGGAAATTCCCCGCGAAAAAGACCGCACTGGCCTTTCTCCTGACCGGTATTCCGCTCTCAGGCACCACCATGCTCTACAACCACGCGCTGGAGACCCTGCCCGCTTCGCTCGCTGTCATCTTCCTTTTCCAGTCCATCTGGCTCGGCACGCTCGCCGAGTGCGTGATCCGACGCGAGAAGCCCACCCGCCTCCGTCTCCTTTCCATCGCGATCGTCCTCGCAGGCACTGTACTGGGTGCGGGCGTAATCGGAAGCGCTGCCGCCTTTCCCCTCTCCATCGGCATGCTTTGGGGATTTGCTGCCGCGATTTCCTACACCACCGGCCTTCTCTGCATGAACCGCATCGGACGAGGCATCCATCCCATCACCAAAAGCGCCCTCATGATAAGCGGCGCGCTCGTGATGGTTCTCCTCTTTCTGCCGCCTGACCTTCCGGTATCGCCCGCGCATTTTGCCTCTATCCTTCCCTACGGAATTCCCCTCACCCTCTTCGGTGTCTTCCTCCCGCCGCTCCTCTTTAGCAGCGGGATGCCGCACATCTCCCCCGGCCTCGGCAGTCTTCTCGCTGCCAGCGAGCTCCCCGCCGCCCTCTTCTTCTCCTTCCTGCTTCTCGGCGAATCGATCTCCGTCCCGCAGATCATCGGCATCGTCATGATCCTTTTCGGGATCTGGCTGGGGAACAGGAAACATGTAGTATAATGAAAGAAAATGATTCTCCAAGGAGGCCCTATGAAGAAATACTTTTTCTTTGATATCGACGGCACGCTGACCACGCCGCTTACTGCCGACTATCCCGACAGCACCAGAGAAGCCATCCGACGCCTCCAAAAGGCAGGGCACTTCGTCTCGCTTGCGACCGGACGCATTCAGGCAGATGCTTGGCAGGTCGCGTGTGACCTTGGCATCACAGCCGCTGTCTCCGATGGAGGAAATGCGGTCACCATAGACGGCAAGATCCTTTATGATGAAGGTCTTGCACTTGAAGACTGCTTCGCGATGCTCTCTGCCATCGACTGCGAGAAGCATCCCTGGGCGCTTGCGATCAGAAATGAGAAATACCGCATCACGACTACGGACAGCTACCTTGCGAAGGTGAAAGACCGCTACTACAAGACGGAAGTGGACCCCGCTTTTGATTTTCACACCGCCTCCGTCATCCACAAGATCTTCATCGCCTGCAGCAAGCAGGAGGAAGCGGAGATCCCCTTGGGCCCACTCCCTCACGTCTGGTTTCGTGCAGATACCATGCTCATCGAGCCTATCCATAAGGAGCACGGCATCAAAGAGCTTCAGCGCCGCTTCGCCATTCCGGATGAAGACATCATCGTCTTTGGCGACGGCATGAATGACCGCACCATGTTCCGCCCCGAATGGTTCTCCATCGCCATGGGAAATGCCAAGCCACAGCTCAAGGAAAAAGCCAAGTACATCACCAGCCGGGCTGATGAAGACGGCATCTATGAAGCATGCAGGCGGTTTGGATGGATTTGAAAAAGCAGCCCCGGGCTGCTCTTTTTAGTGAGGAATGAAAAGTGGTGGTGCGGCGCTTTATGAAGTCAGCGCCGCACCACCATTTTCTCATTTTGAGAAGAGCCACACTACATGAGCGTCGCTCATACCATCTGGCATAAAAAAAGAGAAGCGACATGCGCCGCTTCCAAAGGGGTTGGAGCTGGTTGGGCTCCGTAATGAGAACCTGTATAATAGCTTTCGTAGAAAGTTATTACCAAAGAGAGGGAGCCAGGATGGCATTCCCTGATGCCATCCTGACAGAAGGACGATAACGTCCCAAGGAGGTCGAGTCAGCCGGATAGGCCGGCCAAGAGTGGAGGAAATATCCTCCTATAGGAACTTCCCTAAGGGAAGGATCTGTAAAAGGGGGCGATGATTCCATTTCCCTGTTGAAACCATCGCTGAAGGGAGATGAACCATGGGGAACGAAAACCCCACAGGTATATGTAAACCTCAGATACTGAGGAATACATCATATATAGTCACTTCCGAAGAAGTATTCGTAGAAGGGGTGGTGATGATCATTTTCCCAAAAGAAATGAAATTTCTTTATGACCATCACCGGAAAGGAGATGAACCATGGAGAAAAATCCCCACAGGTATATGTAAAGCCCGAAGGCATTACATCGATAGTATCGCTGATATCCACATACAGGGATGCTCCGGGCCATCAAGACCGGATTCCGGATAAGCTCGGAAGACCTTTAGTGACATCAGCCTTTGCGAAAAGACGAGAAGTTCCGTTGACCTACTCGGAGAATAGTGTTCCCTGTCACCATCCTCAGCAAAAGGGGCTCTGCTTCATTGATCCTCATCATGCCGCAGAAGGAAATCAAAAATACCACCCTTTTGGATAGAAAAAGGGTGGAATATGCACGTCAAAAGGACTTGCAGTCAAGCACACCTTCCTATCGCTCGTAGGTCAAACGGTTGTACAAAACAGGCAGTTCTCCTGACTCTGCTTCCTCGCTCCTCCAGCCTTCCCGATCTCCTCAAATCAGTGACTTCGTTGGATTCGCTCTGCATTACAGTGGCGGGACCGTGCCGGTCTTTCACCGGTCTTCCCTATTAAGCCCTACAGGGCACCTGTTTTCTTATGAAGTTATTCAAGTACCGAAATCCCCATTAAAAAACCTCTTTGCACGAACGCAAAGAGACATCTGTAAAGACATCCCCTTCCCATCGCTCGTGGGTCATAACGGTGATCCAAGATAAGCAGTTCTCCTGACTCTGCTTCCTCGCTTATCCGTCTTCCCGATCTCTCAGTGACATTTTGGATTCGCTCTGCATTACAGTGGCGGGACCGTGCCGGCATTTCACCGGTCTTCCCTATTAAGCCTTTAAGGCACTTACCTTTTCTTATTCGGTTATGTACATGATAGCACCATTTGTCATGCATGTCAATGAGAAATTCATGAATGCGTTTAGGAAATAAAATGAGATGAGCCTCTGGTAGCCAGTGGCTGGTGACTGTAATGCTGCTTTGGGGCATTGCCACGATCTATACTCTGCGGCGCTTCTATATGCTTATGCGCCGCACCACCATTTCGCATTTCTCATTCAAGCGAAACTTTCAAACGTAATCAAAGGACAGCATGCCCACGAGCCAAGGAAACACGGATCCCATCATTGCCAGATCTGATCAGCATTCCCCTAGCCCTGACCAAAAAAGGAGCTGTGAAATAACGATCATCTCATTTTCGCGTTCCATCTGCCGCGGGGGACTTGCAGCTCTCATAGGAGTGACCGGGAAACCTTATCCCA
>CAVBQN010000096.1:0-8006 GCA_963597545.1 Fusicatenibacter saccharivorans | reverse complement strand
TCCTTTGGAAGGAGGTGCCCCGAAGGGGCGGAGGTTGGCTCTCGAAGCGGTATTTTCACATGCGAGGATGCCAACCCCGCCTCGCTTCGCTCGTCTGCCCCTTCCAGAGGAAGGGGCGAGAATGATTCTTAATCGGTCATTGCCTCATACATACTTGCGGAGAAACCGCCACCACACCCCTGAACCCCGAACCCTGAATCCTTTATCTATGCTATAATAATATGAATATGTTCGAATCGAAAGGAGGCGCGCTATGGGACCCAAAGACGTGCTGAAGGAATATTTTGGCTACGACACATTCCGCACGGTACAGGAGGATGTGATTTCTGCCATCCTTTCCGGGAAGGATGTGATGGCCATCATGCCGACAGGCGCGGGGAAGTCGATCTGCTTCCAGATCCCGGCGATGCTGCTCCCGAAGGGGACGGTCATCATTTCTCCTCTGATCTCCCTCATGAAGGATCAGGTGGAGGCGCTGACGGAGCAGGGGATCCCTGCCTCCTATGTGAACAGCACGGTCCCCTACGAGGAGTCGATCGAGCGGCTGCGTGACATGTATCGCGGAAGGATCAAGCTGCTCTACATGGCGCCGGAGAAGCTCGAGCCGTCGTATTTTACGCATTGTCTCTCCATGGTGCCGCTCTCTATGATCGTGGTTGATGAGGCGCACTGTGTGTCGCAGTGGGGGCATGATTTCCGTCCCTCGTATCGGAAGATCAAGAGCTTCATCGACAGCCTGCCGCAGCGCCCCATCGTGACGGCCTTCACCGCGACGGCGACGCCGCTCGTCGAGAAGGATATGAAGGACAGTCTGGGGCTTGCCGGGGCGGCTGTTTTTCGCACCGGGCTTGACCGTCCGAATCTCTCCTTCCGTGTGATGCAGGGCGGAAATCGCGAGTATTTCATCCTGCGCTATGTGAAGTCGCACCGGAAGGAGAGCGGCATCATCTATTGCGCGACCAGAAAAGCGGTGGATGAGATGTATGACAGGCTTTCTCAGGCGGGGATCACAGTAGGGCGCTACCATGCGGGCATGACGGACGAGGAACGCAGGCAGGCGCAGGATGATTTCTCCTATGACAGGACGACGGTCATGGTGGCGACGAATGCGTTCGGCATGGGGATCGACAAGAGCAATGTGCGCTATGTCATCCACTACCAGATGCCCAAAAGTCTCGAATCATACTACCAGGAGGCGGGGCGCGCCGGACGCGACGGAGCGAAGGCGGAGTGCATCCTGCTCTACAGCGGGAAGGATGTGCACATCCAGACGTACTTCATCGAGAATGGCAATCAGCCTGAGGAGCAGAAACAGATGGATTACCAGCGCCTAAATGCGATGATCGACTATTGCCAGACGTCTTCGTGCCTGAGAAATTATGTCCTCGCCTACTTTGGGGAAACGGTGAAGGAGCCCTGCGGGCACTGCAGCAACTGCGAGAATCAGACGGCCAAGGTCAGGATCACGGATGCGGCAGTCCTCATTTTCCGTACCGTCCTATCCCTCCGCGAGCGATACGGAGCGAGCATCATCGCCGCTGTCCTTAAAGGAAAGAGAACCAAGGAGCTCATCGAGAAGGATCTCCTCACGGTGCCGACCTTCGGCAAGCTCTCTTTTGAGAAGCTGGGTCATATCAAGAGTGCGCTGAACAGCTTCGTCGCGGATGGCTACCTCTTCCGTGACGGACAGCCCTATCCCGTACTCAAGCTGACGGACAAAGCGAAAGAGGTCCTTGCGGGGAAGGCAGAGGTCTACGGCCTTGCCTTCGGCGCAGAGGATGCGATGAAAGAGGCCGCGGTTGAGCGGGATCTCGATCCCCGCCGCGAAAGCCGGGACGGCCTTTTCGAAGCCCTGCGCGAGCTTCGGCGGACACTGGCGGCCGAAGAGCATGTGCCGCCCTTTGTCATCTTCTCGGATGCGACACTGGAAGCGATGGCACGCGAGCGCCCTGAGTCCATGGAAGACATGGGCGCGGTGCATGGCGTCGGCGCATTCAAGCTGCAGAAATACGGCGAGCGTTTTCTGGAGATCATCCGGACCGGCGCAGAAGAGCCTGTCATCGAAGAAAAGGATCCGGATGCCCAGCTCCTGCAGCAGCTTTTCTCTGTCCGCAATGCGATCGCAGCGAAGGAAGGACTGGCTCGAAATCGCATCTTCACGGATGAACAGCTGCAGGAAATGGCCTTCTGGCGTCCCAAGACGAAGCTGGAGCTGAAGCGTATCCGCGGTATCGGCCCGAAAAAGGTCGATCGCTACGGAGAAACGATCGTGAAATGCATCTGGGAAGACAGGATTTAGGGTTCAAGGTTCAGGGTTAGCCCCTCGGGCGTGCCGTCCTTTGATTCCGTTTGAAAGCTTCGTTTGAATGAGAAATTAGAAATGAGAAATGAGAAATGGTGGTGCGGTGCATAAAAAATATGGAAGCGCCGCGGAGTATAAATAGGGCGATGCCCGAAGCCCGGTGGATAGAAGTCAGAAGTCTGGTGTCTGATGTTTGAGGTCTCCCAGTCACCAGTCCCTAGTCACTAGTCACCAGTCACTATTTACAAACAACACAACAAAAAGGAGTCACTACCATGAGTCTTGCTGATCAGGAATATCTCAGCATCGTGAAAAACATATTGGACAAAGGCGCACTCGGCGAGAACCGCACGGGTATGCCTGCCTACAAACTGCCGCATCAGATCATGCAGTTTGATCTGGAAAAGGAATTTCCCATCCTCACCACGAAATTCGTCGCCTTCAAGACAGCCGTGAAAGAGATCCTCTGGATCTGGCAGAAGCAGTCGAATGATGTGCGTGAGCTGCAGAAGTGGAACTGCCATGTGTGGGATGAGTGGATGCGCGAGGACGGCACCATCGGGAAAGCCTACGGCTATCAGCTCGGCAAGTACCATCAGGTCGACACCCTCCTTGACATGCTGAAAAAAGACCCGGAGAGCCGCCGCATGGTGGTCGATCTCTGGAATGTGAAGGATCTTCCGGACATGGCGCTCTATCCCTGCGCCTTCCTCACCATGTGGGATGTTTCGAATGACGGCCGCCTGAACTGCATGCTCGTCCAGCGCAGCGGAGATATGGGGCTCGGCGTGCCTTTCAACATGACCCAGTACGCGGCGCTCATCTGCATGATCGCGCAGGTGAGCGGTCTTCGGCCGGGGCTCTTCACGCATGTCATCAATAACGCGCACATTTACGAAAACCATGTGGAACAGCTGAAGCTCCAGCTCTCCCGCCTGCCGGAGGCTTACGCAGCGCCGAGGCTCGTCCTGAATCCGGATGTGAAGGATTTCTATGACTTTAAGCCTGAAGACATCCGGCTGGAAAATTACCGTCACCATGACAAGATCGCAATGGAGGTGTCCGTATGAGCCTTTCTATCATTGTTGCCCGTGCCAAAAACGGTGTCATCGGCAAGGATAACCGTCTCATCTGGCACCTTTCCGATGACCTGAAGCGGTTCAAGACTCTCACCATGGGTCATCCCATCGTCATGGGGAGGAAGACCTTCGAGAGCCTGCCCAAGGTCCTGCCCGGCCGTGTCCATTATGTGCTGACAGGAAATCCGGACTACAAAGCGCCGGAGGGCGTCCTTCTCTTCCACGATGTCAAGAAGCTGCTTGCGGCGCTGCCCGCAGGAGAGAGCTTCGTGATTGGCGGCGAGCATATGTACCGCGAGCTCCTGCCCTATGCAGACACGATGTACATCACAGAGATCGAGGAGGATTTCGAGGGCGATGCGTACTTCCCGGATTTCGATCCTTTCCGCTGGAAGCTGGAAGAGAGCATAGAGGGGGAGGGAAAGCTCCCGCATCGCTTCTGTACCTATCGGAAAGTGACTGGTGACTAGGGATTAGGGATTAGGGATTAGGGATTCCCTTGTTCTGCCGGCTCAGCCTCTTCCTTTGGAAGGGGCAGACTCGCTTCGCATCCTCTCTTTCCGGCAGAAGGAGAGCGTCCTAATAACAAATAACCATCAACGAAAGCGTCATGCAAGAGCATGGCGCTTTTTGCATGCCTAAATTTAAGACTAAGTGCATATGATTTTTTCCATCGGCCTAACCTATATTAGACAATATAGCAAATAATCATATTGCCCATCTAATAAAAATATTTCGGGCTATTGACTAATTTTAAAATGGGGAACTATAATATTGGCGAAAGTGAAGAAATGAAGAGTTGCATTTCAGAAAGGAGGATGCCTATGATGCCTCTGGTATTTGCCAAGGCAGGAGACACCGTGATGATCACGCGGATCTCCGGGAAAGATGAGATCCGCCAGCATCTGGCAGACCTGGGATTCGTCGTTGCGGCGAAGGTACTCATTATCAGCCAGATGGGAGGCAACTTGATCGTACAGGTGAAAGGCAGCCGTGTTGCGCTCGATCGCTCCATGGCAGAGCGGATATTCTTTTAATGGTGAGCCTTTGCTCTCCATCCGCCGTTCACAGCGGATCACTTATCCCGTATCAAAACGAAAGGACGAATAGAATGACACTCAAAGAAGTGGCTGTCGGAAGCACAGCCAAAGTCAAGAAAATCACCGGCGCGGGCCCGCTGCGTCGACGCATCATGGATATGGGCATCACGAAGGGCGTCGATGTCTACGTCCGCAAGGTCGCTCCTCTGGGAGATCCCATCGAGCTCACCGTCCGCGGCTATGAGCTCTCCATCCGTAAGGATGAAGCCGAAGCGATCGAAGTAGAATAAAATGAGAAATTAGGAATGAGAAATTAGGAATGGTGGTGCGGCGCATAAAAAATTGAAGCGCCGCGGAGTTTTGATAGCGCTTCGCGCCTTTGTCATTTCGAGCGTAGCCCAGAAATCTCTATTGCACAACGCTCATTGTTTGATGTGAGACAGCGCCAATACATCGTTTTACCTCGGCGCATACACACTGATTCCCGCAGGGCAGTAGAGATCCCTCGGCTACGCTCGGGATGACGATGCCGGAGATTTCAAGTCACCAGTCACGCCTAATCCCTAATCCCTAGCTACTCACCCCTGCTTTCAAACTTCAGGGTTCAAGGTGAGTGCTGACGCATTTCCCAAAACTCGCGGCGCTTTCTAAATTTCCGCGCTGCCACCATAACCCCGAACCCTGAAACCACTAACCAGAACCAATCCCACCCAAATATAGAAGAAGGAGAACACAAAGATATGTCTATACGAATCGCCCTGGCGGGCAACCCGAACTGCGGGAAAACGACATTATTCAATGAACTGACCGGCAGCTCCCAGTATGTAGGGAACTGGCCCGGTGTCACAGTCGAAAAGAAAGACGGCATCCTCAAGGGACACAAGGACGTCATCATCCAGGATCTGCCGGGGATCTATTCCCTTTCTCCGTACACACTCGAAGAAAAAGTCGCCAGAAACTATCTGGTGAACGAACAGCCGGACGTCATCCTGAATATCATCGATGGCACGAATCTGGAACGCAACCTGTACCTTACGACACAGCTGGTGGAAATCGGTCTGCCGATGATCGTGGCCATCAATATGATGGACCTTGTCAAAAAGAATGGTGACATCGTTGATTTCGACAGGCTCTCCTACGAGCTGGGCTGTCCGGTCGTAGAAATCTCTGCGCTGCAGGGCAAGGGCTGCCGGGAAGCGGCTGAAAAGGCGATGGAAATCGCGATGAATAAGAAACCGCTTCGTCTGCCCTCCGTATTCACCGGCAGTGTGGAACATGCCATCGCGCATATCGAAGAATCGATTTCTGATAAAGTCGAAGACCAGTTCGTCCGCTGGTACGCCATCAAAGTGTTCGAAAGAGACCAGGATGCGACGGGCGCTCTGCAGCTGGATCCGAAGCTGGTGTCCCATCTGGAAGGCCATATCAAGGACTGCGAAGACGAGCTCGATGACGATGCCGAGTCCATCATCATCAACCAGCGCTATGGCTACATTTCCAAGATCATCGACAGTGTCGTGAAGAAAAAGAAACAGGGCGTCTCCATGACGACCTCGGATAAGATCGACCATATCGTCACGAACCGCATCCTTGCGCTTCCGATCTTCTTCCTCATCATGACGCTTGTCTATTTCATCTCTGTCACCACCGTCGGCGGCTGGGCGACAGACTGGGTGAATGATACCTTCTTCGGGGAGATCGTGAATGACGCAGCGACTGGCTTCATGGAGTCCATCGAAGCGCCGGACTGGATGTCTAGCCTCGTCGTAGACGGCATCATCGGCGGTGTCGGCACCGTCCTCGGCTTTGTGCCGCAGATCCTCCTCATTTTCTTCTTCCTCTCCCTTCTGGAAGACTCCGGCTACATGGCGCGTGTTGCCTTCATCATGGACCGCATTTTCCGTAAATTCGGTCTCTCTGGCAAGTCCTTCATCCCGATCCTTGTCGGCAGCGGCTGCGGTGTACCGGCTGTCATGGCGACCCGCACCATCGAAGACGTGCGTGACCGCCGCATGACCATCATGCTCTGCACCTTCATCCCATGCTCTGCAAAGGCGGTCATCATTTCCATGATCACTTCCGTATTCTTCCCGGACTCTATCCTGATGGCGCCGGCCATGTACTTCCTCGGCATCGCGGTCATCATCCTCGCAGGCATCGCTCTCAAAAAGACAGGTGCTTTTGCAGGTGATCCGGCTCCTTTCGTCATGGAGCTTCCGGCTTACCACTTCCCGTCCATGAAGGGTGTCCTCATCCATATGTGGGAAAGAGCGCGCGGCTTTATCATCAAAGCCGGCACCATCATCTTTGCGGTCTGCGTCGTCATCTGGTTCTTCTCCGCATTCAATGCAGGTCTTGAAATGGTAGAAGACATCGAAGACTCCATGATGGCTGCCTTCGGTCATGCGATCTCCTGGATCTTTGCGCCGCTCGGCCTCGGTGACTGGAAGGGCGCTGTCGCTGTCATCTCCGCAGAAATGGCCAAGGAAAATGCAATGAGTACCCTGGCTGTCCTGAATGGTGTCGCAGCAGAAGCCGAAGACGAAGAGATCATGGCCGGCATTGCGAATATGTTCACCCCGATCGCTGCCTTCTCCTACATGATCCTGAACCTCTTTGATCCGCCATGCGTCGTTGCGATCGCGACCATCGCCAGAGAAATGGGCGACCGCAAATGGGCGGCTATCGCTATCGGCTTCCAGGTCGCGCTCGGCTATGGCATGGCTTTCGTAGCTTACAATCTGGGCAGCTGGCTCTTCTACGGTGCTGCCTTCGGCCTCTCTCAGGGCATCGCCATCGTCCTCTGCCTTCTTGCTCTCTACTTCATCTGCCGTCCGGCTCCGAAGGAAAAACCAGCGGCTGAAGGCGCTTGTACGCAGGCGTAAGACTGGGCTGACAGGCTCGCCATCCTGCGCATAAGCGAAGGATCTCGGCGAAGGCGCCCTCTATTGGATCCGCAGCCAAATAGCAAAACTCATCGCTTTCGTTATTGTGAAATATGAGCAGGCTCATAAAAAGGAGATACCCATGAATCCCGCTGTCTATGTTGTGGTGGCGGTGATCGCCATCCTCTTCGTTCTTGCCTGCCGTCACATCTATCATGCCACCATCGGCGGCGGTGGATGCTGCGGCGGGGGCGGAGACTGCCCCGCCTGCCGCGAAAGGAAAATGAAACTTCACGGCGGACTCAAGAAATAAAAAAGGGAATCGCGAAAGCGGTTCCTTTTTTGATGGTTAGTGGCTAGTGACTGGTGGCTGGTGACTTGAAGGCTGCTTTTGGGCATTAGCCGCATAGAGAAAGAGGGGCCGCGCCAGCGGCGCTCAGATGTTCTCGTAAATCGCCTGCTTGAACCGCATTTTCCCACTCCCTTTCATACCGCCACTGCCCTATCCGACCCTTCTGGGCACCTTCCCCTCAAGGGGTAATGCTATTAAGTTAAGGAAATCGTTAGCTACATAACGTCTTGCTTCCTCCTTCGGGGGAAGTGCCGAAGGCAATATGTGCAAGCGAACTGGATTTTTAGGAGCGAAGCGACGCTAAAATCCAGTGAGACGCCATTTCGAGCGTAGCGAGATGGGGCATGC
>CAVBQN010000095.1:0-8029 GCA_963597545.1 Fusicatenibacter saccharivorans | reverse complement strand
CCCTAGAGGGGAAGGCTGCGATACGAGAATACCATCTTCTAAAAAAGGCGGCGAAGCCGCCACCTGAACCCTGAACCCTGAACCTTGAACCAAATGAAAGCAAAGTAAAAAGGGGCTTTTCTCCTTGCAGTCCTTTAGAATAGACAGCAAAAAAACCGCCGGCGAAGCTGGCGGTTTTTTTATGGAACAAATGCGATCAGTTGAAGAGCTCGTCAGGAAGGACCTTGTTCTTTCCTTCTTCGATGGTGAAGACGGAAGCAAGGAGCTTCTTGGAGTATGGATCCTTCGCTTCTCTGAGGTCATGGATCTTTTCTACGACCTTGCCATGCTGCATGATGACGATGTTGTCGCAGAAGCTGTTTGCGAGAGCAAGGTCATGGCAGATGAACATGTAGGCCACGTGGGTCTCTTTCTGCAGACGAGCAAGCAGATCGAGGACGGTCTTCTGGACGGATACGTCAAGAGCAGAGGTGGCTTCGTCGCAGACGATGATCTCCGGCTCGAGGACGAGGGCGCGCGCGATAGCGATACGCTGGCGCTGGCCGCCGGACATGTTGTTCGGATAGCGGTCAGCGAAGTCTTCGGGGAGGTCGACCAGGCGGAGCATTTCCTTCGCTTTGGCTTCGACGTCCTTCTTAGCGATCATGCCGAAGTTTTCGAGCGGTTCACAGATGATTTCCTTGACGCGCTGCTTGGGATTGAAAGCGGTAGAGGGGTCCTGGAAGACCATCTGGATGGATTTTCTGTGCTGGCGGAGGGCTTCGCCTTTGAGATCGGTGATGTCCTTGCCGTGGAAAATGATTTTCCCGCTGGTCATGGGGTAGAGTCGGGTCAGCATCTTGGCGAGGGTGGACTTGCCGGAACCAGATTCCCCGACGATGCCGACGGTTTCGGCTTTATGGATGGTGACATTGACGTTGTCAGCGGCGGTCAGCGTCTTGCCGTCACCTAAGTCGAAGACTTTGCAGATGTCGACCATCTGGAGGATTTCTTCTCCGTAGTTTTTCATGCGTCGTCGCCTCCCATCTTCGGAACCGCCGCAAGGAGCATACGGGTGTATTCTTCTTTCGGATGATAAATGACGTCTTCTGCCTTGCCGTATTCGACGACGCGGCCTTTCTTCATGACCATGATGTAGTCCGCCATGTAGCAGGATACGCCCATGTTATGGGTGACGATGATGATAGCGGTATTCATCTTGTCGCGGACATTCATCATTTCTTTGACGATGATGGCCTGGTTCGTGACGTCTAAGGCGGAGGTCGGTTCATCGGCGAGAAGGAGCTTCGGCTTCATGGCCATCGCCATGGCGATACCGACGCGCTGGCGCATGCCGCCGGAGAGTTCGTAGGGGTAGCATTTCAGGATGTGCTCCGGGTTGGGGAGACGCACCATTTCGATCATGGAAATCATCAGGTCATGGGCTTCCTTGTCGTCCTTGATGCCATGGACGGCGAGGAATTCACGGAATTCGGTGCCGATGGTGCGGATCGGATTCATCATAGCGCCGCTGTCCTGGAAAATCATGGAGACGTCTGTGCCACAGAGTGCGCGATGCATTTCAGGAGTCTGCTTCTGGGTATCTTCGCCTTCAAGAATGACCTGACCTTCCGCTATATGACCGCCGCCGGGCAGGACGTGCTGGATGGCACGGATGACGGTGGTTTTCCCTGAGCCGGATTCGCCGACGATGGCAAGGATCTCGCCCTCATCCAGGTTGAATGTGACGCCCTGAACGATGGGGGGCTTGTCGCCGTAGGCAATGCCCAGGTTTTTGACTTCTAACAGCATGAAAGTCTCCTTATAGAAATAGTAAGCAGTAAGCAGTAGGTAGGGACCCAAGGAAATGCTGATTCAATCGAATCAGCGTTTCCTTACATGGCCTACTGCCTACTGCCTAGAGCAAACTGCTAGCTGAAAATTATTTTGCCGGAGCGATGTCCTTGGTGATCCAGTAGTAGTCGCACGGTTTGATGTCCGCATGTTCTACGGCTTTGCTGGAGATCATATTGGTCTGCGGGTAGCCGAAGACGAGGGTCGCAGCGTCGTCCTGGATGATCTTCTGCATCTTGATGATGATGTCTCTACGTTTAGCCGGGTCGAATTCGGAGGCCAGCTGATCGGAGAGCGCATCGTATTCCGGGTTGGAGTAGCCGGAGCCGTTCTGCGGGTTGGAGCCGTTGGCATTCGTCTTCCAGTACATGTTGACGAAGACTTCCGGATCGCCTGCCTGTTCGGAGAGGACGTTGGAAATCAGCAGGTCGTATTCGCCGCGGGTGCCGATGCCGTCGAGAACGTTGTAGTCGACGTTCTTCAGGTTGATTTTAATGCCGACTTTCTTCGCGTCAGACTGGGTAGCTTCTGCGAAGAGCGGAAGTTCTGCACGGCCGGAGTAGAAGATGAAGTCAAGTTCGAGCGGCTTGCCGTCTTTATCGACATAGCCATCGCCGTCGGTATCTTTCCAGCCTGCTTCTTCGAGGAGCTTCTTGGCATTTTCTACATTGGTCTTATCCGGGTAGGATTTATTGAGTTCATCGAAGCCGAAGTCAACGGACGGCGGAAGGAGCGGGCCGCCTGGGGTGAAGGTGTCTTTCAGGAGGACCTTGCAGTAGGTGTCGCGGTCGAGGGACTGGAGCAGTGCCTGACGGACTTTCTTATCAGCGAGCGGCTTGCCTTCTTTGACGGAGAGGCGGGCGAGTACGTCGCGGATGGAGGAGATGGTGGAAGTGGTGAATTTCTTCTGGTCAGAGAAGAGCTGCATGTCGCCAGGTGCTACGTTGACAGCGACATCGATTTCACCCTTCTGCAGAGCCATAGCACGGGTATTCGGGTCGTCGATGGTGTTGACGACGGTGTGCTTGAATGGAACTGCTGCGTAGTAGTTCGGGTTGGCATCGAGTTCGGTCTTTGCTTTGGAGAAGGACTTGACCATGTACGGGCCGGTGCAGACCGGGCCCTGTTTTGCAAAGTCTACTTTGCCGTCGGAAGCAACGTCAACGATGATGAAGAGCGGATCGCCCAGCATGCCCGGGAGGGTAGCGACCGGCTTCTTGGTATAGATGGTGACGTTCTGGCCGTCAGCGGTGATGTGGTCGAGTTCGAACATGGCTTTCGCACGCGGTGCTTTGGCGAAGGTACGTTCAATGGATTTCTTGACAGCTTCGCCGGTGACCGGGGTGCCGTTGGAGAATTTAATGTCTTTGATCTTGAAGGTCCAGGACATCTTGTCGTCGGAGACTTTCCAGCTTTCAGCGACCCATGGTTCTGCATTCATCTTGTCATCGAAGTGAACGAGACATTCGCCGATGCCGTAACGCATGACCTGCCAGCCGAAGTAGTTGTCGGTCGGTTCGAGGCTGTCTGCGAAGTTCGTGACGCCGACGGTCAGGGTGTCTTTCGGACCTTTGGAGGCATTGCCGGAGTCACCGCCGCAGCCGGAAAGACCAAAAGCCATGAGAGCAGCTGCTGCAAAGAGGGCACCTTTTTTGTAAATAGATTTCATCGTGTACGCTTCCTTTCGGGTAAATGATATAAAAAATAATGGGAATAAACATGAGTTGGTTTTTAGCGACAAGCGCCTTGTGGCTAGTCCCTAGGAGACATCAGACTCTCGTATCGTCATTTCGAGCGAAGCGAGAAATCTTTCTTGCAGACCGCTAAACGAAGGATGTGTGAAAGCAGAAATACGTAGCACCAATGCGTCGTTTAGCGGTCGGTGCTTATGTGATACTGACCGCAGTGCAAGAAAGATCGAGGGCTACGCTCGGGATGACGACAGCGCGAAGCACTATCAAAATTCCGCGGGCTTCATTATTTTATGCGCCGCACCACCATTTCTCATTTCTCATTTCTAATTTCTAATTTCTAATTTCTCATTCAAGCAAAGATTTCAAACGTAATCAAAGGGCAGTACGCCCCACGGGCTAACCTTGAACCCTGAACCCTGCACCTTATCCTTCATTTCTCGGGTCGAGGACGTCGCGGAGGGAGTCGCCCCAGAGGTTGAAGACGACGACGGTGATGAAAATGGAGAGGCCCGGGAAGAACATCAGCCATGGAGCGGTCTGGAGCTGCTGGCGGCCTTCATTCAGCATGAGGCCCCATTCCGGAGCTGGCGGCTGGCTGCCGAAGCCCAGGAAGGAAAGTCCGGCGAGTTCCATCATCATGGCGCCGATATCGGCAGCCGCGGTGATGACCATGAGCGGGAGAATGTTCGGAAGGATGTGGACCCAGAGGATATGCGCTGCGGAACCGCCGGATACGACAGCCGCATCGACGAATTCACGGCGCTTGATCTTGAGAACCATGGAACGGGAGAGGCGGGCATACTTGGTCCATGTGACTGCGGTCAGCGCGATCATCGCATTGACGAGGGAGCCGCCCATGATACCGGCGATGGCGATCGCAAGGATGACGCCCGGGAAGGAGATCATCATATCAGCGATACGCATGATGACGATATCGACGATGCCGCCGAAGTATCCGGAAATGATGCCCATCGTGGTGCCTACGACGAAGATGCAGGCGACAAGGGCGATGACGGAAGTCAGGGAGTAGCTCGCGCCGTAGAGGATACGGGAGAGCACATCACGTCCGAGCTTGTCCGTGCCGAAGAGATGCGCCGCAGACGGCGCCTGGTTTGCATCCTTCATGACAGCGGAGAGCGGGTCATAAGGCGCGATGACAGGAGCCAGGAGTGTGATCGCAAGGAGAAGGACGACCAGAAGAGAGGTGAAGCGGAAGGCTTTGTTTTCCTTGAAGCCTTTGAGTAAGCTTTCCATATCAGTGACCTCCCTTTCTGAGTCTTGGATCGAGACGGTTGTAGGACAGGTCGACGATCAGGTTAATCATCATGTACATGAAAGCGATCCAGAGAACGATGGCCTGTACGGTCTGGAAGTCACGGTAGGTGATGGCCTGTACGACCATGTAGCCCAGACCCGGCCAGGAAAATACGATTTCTACGACAGCCGCACCGCCGAGGAGCGAGCCGAAGGCCAGACCGAAGAGGGTGACCAGCGGGAGAAGCGCATTCGGCAGGACTTCACGCCAGAGGATGTGGCTTTCTGAGAGGCCGCGGGCACGTGCGCCCATGACGTAGTCCTGATGCAGTTCTTCCAGCACCGTGGCGCGGACCTGACGGGTATATTTCGATGCCATGACGATGCCTAAGGTGCACATCGGAAGGATCAGATTTTCGAGGGAAATCGAACCGCCGACGATCGGGAAGAGGGACAGTTTCAGTGCGAAGAGCCAGAGGAGCATGAGGCCCATCCAGAAGTTCGGGACGGAGACACCGGCGAAGGTGCAGCCGCGGACGAGGTAGTCGAACCAGGTATTCTGCTTCACTGCGGTATAAATGCCGAGCGGAATGGAGAAGACAAGCATGAAGACAGAAGAGGCCAGCGCCAGAATGACGGATGCCGGAAGGGCTTCCATGACTGCGTCAATGACCGGCTTCTTCATCATGAAGGAGAAACCAAAATTACCCTGTACGACTCTGCCAAGCCAGTCCAGGTACTGCAGAAGGAACGGCTTATCCAGACCCAGTTCATGGCGGAGTGCGTCGATCTCTACCTGACTAACAATAATATCTTCATTACCGGCGATCATTTGCCTGACGGGGTCACCCGGCGCAAGCATGATCAGACAGAAGGTAATGAAGCTGATGCCGATCAAGACGAGAACCATCTCGCCCAATCGCATCCCAAGCTGCTTCATTGACAAACTCATCATCTCCAATTTCTTGATAATACATAGAATTTTATAAAATAACTGGGAGGGTCATCTGCCTTTTCCCCACAGCCGATTTGACGTAATTTTCTGAAAAAGGGCATCAAAAAACAAGGTCGGGAATGGGACCTTGTTGGCTGAATGATAGCAGATGAAGAGTGGTTTCCCAGGTTACTCTTTAAAAAGAATAAGGCAGAAGCGGCAGAACATGAGGTCGTATTCTTATTGTTTAGCAGTTCCTTACTACTTCTTATAAATTATATCATATAAATTATAATAGGTAAACAAATAATTAGTGCTAATATTTATACATGACAATAAACATTGAATGAAACATGTGAAGATACCTATAGGGGGTATGGGGATACGGAGAATCTACGAATTTTCCGATAAAATTGAGCATTATGACATATAAATGATATGATACTGTATAATTTGTATTGCGTAATTAGCAAACAGAATACGGAAAAAGCAAGTATCTCATGCATATGATGCATAGAGGATGATGAATATCTGGAGGGCGGTTTTCATTAAAAAATAAGAAACTGGCAAATGGCATTGGCAAGGGACGTCCCGTGTGCGCCTCTTGATCGGAGGGAGAAGATGTTTTTGGGGGACGCTTCCCATTGACAATCTCTCGTATCCATGCTAGGCTAGATATACAATATAGATGAGCCGCGGAACTGACGGAAATAGGTGGAATGAACCACGTGGACTGCGGGCCTCATGAAAAAGCCGACCGTCTGGGCAGGGAAATCTGCTCAGGCGGTTTTCGTTTCCCTGCGATGCCTGCTACATGGCATCGCAGGAACGGGAGCGTGCAGATTTCCCTTCATTTCAAAAATGGAGGGATTTTTTGATGAAAAGAAATCGCTGGCTCACTGCCATGGCGGCCGTGGGGATCCACATGTCTATCGGAAGTGTGTATGCATGGAGCGTCCTGACGCGCCCTGTGATGGAGACGATGGGGCTCTCGCTTTCCGCGACCACCTGGGCTTTCTCGATCGCGATCCTGTTTCTGGGGCTTTCGGCAGGCTTCTTAGGCCCTCTGGTCGAGCGGCTGGGGCCGTCCCGGAGCGGGATGGTCTCTGCCGTCTTTTTCAGTACGGGTCTCCTTGGGACAGCGGCGGCGGTTCACTGTCAGTCCGCTTTCCTGCTCTATCTCTTCTACGGAGCCATCGGGGGCATTGGTCTTGGCACGGGCTATATCACGCCTGTCTCTACGCTTGTGAAATGGTTTCCCCGGCATCGCGGCTTTGCGACGGGGCTGGCCATTATGGGGTTCGGCTTCGCAGCGCTCATCGCAGGTCCTGCCATGCGCTATCTTGTCGATCGCTTCGGACTCACGGAGAATTTCCTCATCCTCGCCGCTGCCTATGCGATGGTCATGATCCTTTCCGCCTCCTACATCCGGCCGCCGAGGAAAGGGGAGATCCCGACGCTTTTGGAAGAGGTGCTTGAGGAAGAGATCCGAAAGGATGGGGAAAAGACAGCTCAGGCCAAAGGTCTCACGCGCAAGGAGGCCATGCACACATGGAAGTGGTATGTGCTGTGGTGGATTTTCTTCACGAATATCACCTGCGGCATCGGACTTCTGGCCGTGGCTTCGCCCATGGCGCAGGAGATCATCGGCATGAGTGCGGCCGAGGCAGCCTCCCTTGTCGGTATCATCGGCATCGTGAATGGCGCCGGCCGTATCCTTTGGGCATCCGTCTCCGACTGGATCGGCCGCGGCGTGACCTACATGATCTTCTTTGCGTTCGAGGTCTTCGCTTTTTATGCACTTGCCCATGTCAGTGATGCGCTTCTCTTCGAGATACTGGTACTCGCCGTGATCTCCTGCTACGGCGGCGGCTTCTCCTGTATGCCTGCCTTCCTCTCCGATCTCTTCGGCGTGAAGCAGCTCGCCTCTATCCATGGCTCTATCCTGACCGCTTGGGGCATGGCAGGTGTCGCCGGCCCGCTTCTCCTTTCTTTCATGAAGGAAACGACAGGGGGCTATGCAGCGACGCTTCATCTCTTTTCTGCCATGCTCGCGGTGGCTTTTGCCCTATCCTGGGTCCTTGCGTGGAAGGGACGGAAATAAAAAAGGGGCTGTGAAGAAATGAATCCGCATTTCTTCATAGCTCCTTTTTGCTTTGCTTTCATTCGGTTCAAGGTTCAGGGTTTAGGGTTAAGGTGGCGGCTTCGCCGCCTTTTTTTAGAGGATGGTATTCTCGTATCGCAGCCTTCCCCTCTAGGTAATGCTATTAAGTTAAGGAAATCGTTAACTACGTAACGTCTTGCTTCCCCCTTC
>CAVBQN010000094.1:0-8198 GCA_963597545.1 Fusicatenibacter saccharivorans | reverse complement strand
TGAAAGTGTTGGAATATCGATAGCATCGGACTATTCAACATAGTACGCTATACCGCTAGCATGCCCCTATTGCCTTCGGCACTTTCCCCGAAGGGGGAAGCAAGTCATTACGGCGCTAACAATTTCCTTAACTTACTAGCATCCCCTAGAGGGGAAGACTGACGATACGAGAATACCATTTTAAAAAAAAGGCGGCGAAGCCGCCACCTCACCCCTGAACCTTGAACCCTGAACCCTGAACCTTGAACCTTGAACCTTGAACCTTGAACCCTCACCCCTGAACCAAATGAAAGCAAAGTAAAAAGGAGCTGTGAAGAAATGAGGATTCATTTCTTCACAGCTCCATCTTATCCTAAGCCATCAATTCTTTTTGCCCGGATACTGAGATAGACCCTTGCCGAGGAGCTCGATGGCTCTCTTGAGGTCGCTGCAGTTCAGGACATAGGCGAGGCGGGCTTCATCGATGCCCTTGCCTTCGGTCGCGTAGAAACCATTGCCGGGAGCGATCATGACGGTTTCCCCATTGTCAGAGAAATCCTTCAGCATCCAGATGGCAAATTTCTCCGCATCATCGACAGGAAGCTTCACCATAACGTAGAAAGCCCCCTTCGGGTCAGAGGAAATGACGCCCGGGATGGCTGCCAGACCGGCAGCGATGGTATCACGGCGTTTCTTATATTCTTCATTGACCGCTTCGAGGTAAGACTTCGGTGTATCATAGAGAGCAGCTGCGCCGATCTGCTCCACTTCCGGTACACAGAGGCGAGCCTGACAAAACTTATTGATCTGGCTGGTGAATTCATCATTCTTGGAGATGAGGCAGCCAATACGCGCTCCGCAGGCACTGTAACGCTTCGATACAGAATCGATGATGATGACGTTGTCAGCGAGGTCTTCGTAGGTGCCAAAGCTGGTGTACGCACCATCGTAGACGAATTCGCGGTATACTTCATCCGCAATGAGAGCAAGGCCGTGTCTCTTCACGATGCCTGCCACCATATCCATTTCTTCTTTCGTGTAGACGACACCGGTCGGATTGCCCGGATTCGTCAGAAGGATGGCACGGGTCTTGGCAGATACATACTGCTCGACCGTCGCTGCATCCGGCAGGCGGTAGCCATTTTCTGCATGAGTCGGTACCGCTTTTACGTGTGCGCCGGAGATCTTGGCAAACGAATTGTAGTTCGCATAGAACGGTTCGAAGACCAGGATCTCATCCCCCGGGTCGCAGAGAGCGAGAGCTGCGAGCTCCAGAGCTTCACTGCCGCCATTGGTGATGTAGATGTTCTTCGCTTCGTAGTGCATTCCCCATGCTTCATAGTACTTCTGTACCTGAGCAATCAGCTTCGGATCCCCCTGCGAAGGACCATAAGCGACCACTTTTTTGTCAAAGCTGCGGATGGCATCCATAAACTGCGCCGGCGTCTCGATATCAGGCTGTCCGATATTCAGATGATAGACTTTCTTCCCTGCCTTCTCTGCTTCGAGAGCATAGGGACCCAATCTGCGGATCGGGGATGTGGTCAAACTTAATGCGCGCTGAGAAATTTTCATACTGGCACCTTCCTTTGGCTTTCTGTAGGGAAGCACTGATTCGATCGTCATCAGACTGCATTCGTGAATTTTTATGCATAGCAGGGCGTCCGCTGCCAGAGACAGCCAGCTGCCGACGCAAAATCATGATGATGCCATGGATAAAAAGCCGGATGCTCTCTGATCCTCCGATGTGATCAGTTTTCCGTAATTTCATGCATGATAGCATAAAATCATTATATACCTTTTTCATGCGTGCGTCATTAGGTAATTGTAACGAAGCCAAGTGAGGAAAAGAAGCCAGCCGTCATCACCCCCAAGAGCAGTGCGAAACGGCATAGCTATGCCGTATTTCTCATGATGCGGAAATGGTTCTTTTGTACAAAAAATGCATAGTAAAAGAGCCCGTCTTCTTCGACGAGCTCTTACTTTGTGGCGGAGAGAGGGGGATTCGAACCCCCGTGACGGTATTCGCCGTCAACATGATTTCCAATCATGCACCTTCAACCGCTCGGACACCTCTCCACGTTTGTTCCCTGACCTATCGGTCAGCGCCTTATTGATTTGTATCAGTGGTTGACTGACTTATGTAGTATACCAATCGAAGGCGTATCTGTCAAGCATTTTTTTGAAAACTTTTTGCGAAACATTTTGGTAACAGATTCCGAAGATTCAAAAGGAGCAAGGGGGGAAGCGCGGCGCATAAAAAATAGAAGCGCCGCGTATCTTGAATCAGGATAAGCACGTATCGCAACCTGAAACCTCTTGCGGCAAATCCCCCCAGAAACTGGCAAAATCTAGGGGTACTGATTTTAACATGTATTCCCCCTAATCCCTAGTCACAAGTCACTAGCCGCCAGCCACTAGCCGCCAGCCACGCATCAATGCGCAAACTTCTCAAAGATCTCCCTGATCTCTTCCCGGTCTCCGGTCACACCGAGTGCGATGGCAAGAAGCAGGCGCGCTTTCCATGCGGAAAGGCGGCCTCCTAGGATGAGTCCGCTCTTTTTCATGGAGAGGGCGCTGCCATCATAGCTGTATTCCTCCATGACGCTGCCTGAAGGGACGCGGGTCGTCAGCACCATCGGAAGACCGGCTTCGCCGAGCTTCATCATTTCTTCTTTGCACTTGGGCGGGACATTCCCGCAGCCAAGGGCATCGACGATCAGGCCATCCAGCTGCGCCTCACCGGCCGCACGGATGATATCGCCTTCCATACCGGACCAGCAGGTCACCATCCAGACCTTGGCTGACAGGGAGGACGGGTGAAGCCGCAGGTGTCCGATCGGTCGGCGGCCATAGATGATCTCATGGCTGTAGACCGTGCCAAGAGGGCCGTAGTGGAGGTCGCGGAAGGTGTCGGGATTCGTCGTGTGGAATTTCGTCACGTCGAAGGCCGCATAGATGCGGTCCTGCAGGCAAACGAGGACGCCCATGCCGCGAGAGCGATCGCTCGCCGCGACGCGGACCGCGGAGAGGATATTCTCGGGGCCATCCGCAGAGAGATCCGAGGCGCCGCGCATCGCCCCTGTCACGCAGACCGGCTTCTCGGTGTGAAGCGTCATGTCGAGGAAGAAGGCGGTCTCTTCCAGACTGTCCGTGCCGTGCGTCACGACGAAGCCATCAGCTTTGTCTGCAAGCCCGTCGATGGTGCGGGCAAGGGACAGCATCTTCTCGGTATCCATCCATCCGCTCGGGACATTGGAAAATTCGACAACGTCCACGTCTGCCCAGGAGGAGAGCCCCGGCACGGCGGCGGCGAGGTCTTCCCCAGAGACGGCAGGTACGAGCCCGCCGGTCACGGGATCCGTTTTCATGGCGATGGTGCCGCCGGTGGTGATGACGATGATATGTTTTTTCATAGGGAATCCTTCTTTCTGTGAGATAGTTCTTGTAATAGTTCTATTGTAGCATAGAGAGTGAAGATGGAGTGTAGGGTTCGGGGTTCAGGGTTGTGGTGGCGGCTTTGCCGCGAGTATATATGAGGCGATGCCCGTTTGAGACTTAGAGACTTTAGACGTCTGAGGTCTGAAATCTAATGTCTCCCATTCATTTTCATACCGCCTGGGGGGATCCATCCTGCGCCTTTGGCGCGGCCCTTCTCCAAGGGCCTACTCATAGAGCGGATTCACTCTCTTTTCCTTTCATTCCGCCTCGAGGATCCATCCTGTGCCTTTGACGCGCCCCTTCTCCAAAAGCCAGCCGCCAACTTCCCCCAAAAGGAAAAGAGCCAGCTTTCGCTGACTCTTTTCCGAGATCGTGTTTCCAACCGTGAGGCTGATATTGGTCACTGTTTCTTCTTACCGCCCAGATAGGCCGCCATGACATCCGGGTTTGCAGCCACTTCCTGCGCGGGACCTTCCATGACGATCTTGCCGGTTTCCATGACATAGGCATAGTCGGCGATCTGGAGAGCTTTGCGCGCATTCTGTTCTACCAGAAGAACAGTAGTCCCCATTTTGTTGATATCCTTGACAACATCAAAGATCTGCTGTACCACAAGCGGAGCAAGGCCCATGGACGGTTCGTCGAGCAGCATGACCTGCGGACGTGCCATCATGGCACGGCCGATCGCAAGCATCTGCTGTTCGCCGCCGGAAAGGGTACCGGCGAACTGGCTCTGTCTTTCAAAGAGGCGCGGGAAGCGCTCAAAGACCTGGGCCATGTCTTCCGCGATCTCCTTCTTATCATTTCTGTGATAAGCGCCGAGCTCGATATTTTCGCGAACGGTCATGCCCTGAAGGATCTGACGCCCCTCCGGGACGAGGACGACGCCGCTGTTGACGATATCATAGGTTTTCTTCCCTGCGATGGATTCGCCCTTGAAGAGGACGTCGCCGGCGATGGGCTTCATGACGCCCATGATGGTCTTCATGGTGGTGGACTTGCCGGCACCGTTCGCCCCGATCAGGGTGACGATCTTGCCTTCCGGGACAGCGAGGTTGATGCCCTTCAGGGCTTTGATATTGCCATACGCAGCTTCGATATTTTTAAGTTCAAGCAGCATCAGTCTTCCTCCTTACCCAAGTATGCTTCGATGACCTGCGGATTGTTCTGTACCTCTTCCGGCACGCCTTCTGCAAGTTTTTTACCGAAATTGACGACCATGACGCGGTCGCAAAGGCTCATGACAAGCTGCATGTCGTGTTCGATGAGGACGATGGTGATGCCGTACTTTTCGCGGATCCCGCGGATGAGCTCTGTGAGCGCGGCGGTTTCCGAATCGTTCATTCCGGCAGCCGGTTCATCGAGGAGAATGAGCTGCGGCTTCGTCGCCATAGCACGGGCGATCTCCAGCTTTCTCTGCTTGCCGTAGGGGAGCTCGGTCGCAAGGCGATCTGCATCGTCTTCGAGACCGACAAATTTCAGAAGCTCCATCGCATCCTCTCTGGCTTCTGCTTCTTCTTTTTTCTGGGAAGCGGTGTGGAGGATGCTGGCAAGGAAGCTGGATTTCAGGCGGTCATGATGGCCGACGAGAATGTTTTCCAGCACGGTCATGCCGGTGAAGAGGCGGATATTCTGGAAGGTACGTGCGACGCCGAGATTGATGATCTCATACGGCTTCTTTCCTTCGATGGAGGTGCCGTTCAGGACGACATCCCCTTCCGTCACCTGATATACGCCGGTGATCAGGTTGAAAATGGTGGTCTTGCCGGCGCCGTTCGGTCCGATGACGCCGAAGATCTCCCCTTTGTCTACATGGAAGGACATATTGGAAACAGCGGTGAGGCCGCCGAACTGTTTCACTACATTTTTCATTTCGAGCAGCATCAGTTTTTCCCTCCTTCTACAGCTTTCTTGCTGAATTTCTTGGAGATCCATTTCACCGCATCATAGGAGAGGATGCCGTCCGGACGGAAGGCCATGAGTGCGACCAGCATGACACCATAGATGATGTCTCGGTATTCCGCCATGGAGCGGAGCGACTCCGGTACGATGGTCAGGATGGAAGCGCCGAGGACAGAGCCCCACATGACATTGCTGCCGCCGAAGACGGTGTAGAGCAGGATGTCTACGACCTTGTGCCAGGAGAAATCGGTCGGGCTGATGAAGAATGTCGCATGGGCATAGAGCGCGCCAGCGACGCCTGCGAAGAACGCAGAGAAGAGGAAGGTCATCATTTTGTAGCGGACTACATTGATGCCGGTCAGGGATGCTGCATATTCGTCAGCCTTGACCGCTGCCATGGCGCGGCCATAGCGGGAATGTTCAAGACGGTACCAGAAGGTGACGATGAGTACGACGAGGATCAGAAGGACGATGCACATGAGGAGCTGTCCTGCAGTCTGAGAATCGATCTCCAGCGCATCAATAAGGCCGATGTCACTCGCATAGTCAGAAAGGACGCTTGCCATAGACGGGATGCCGGAGTAGCCAAGCGCGCCGTGGGTGATGTCCAGATTCAGCGCGATGACGCGGACGACTTCGCCGAAGCCCAGCGTCGCGATGGCGAGGTAGAGCCCGCGCAGACGGATGGTCGGCAGACCGATGATGAGTGCGACGATCGTCGCGGTACAGCCGCCCAGGAGGATGCCTAGCGGCATCGGGAAATTATATTCTGCGGTCAGGATCGCAGAGGTGTAAGCGCCGAAGCTCATGAGCCCTGCATTGCCCAGCGACAGGATGCCGGTGCAAAGCGTCATGTAAATGGTCATGGCCAGAATGATATTGATGCATACAAAGGTCAGGACCTGCAGGAAATAACCGTTCAGTAATTCTTCCATTACGGTCTGCCTCCTTTCCCGGCCTTGGAGAATAAGCCTTCCGGACGAATAAAGAGAATCAGGATGATGATGCCGAATGCGACAGCGTCACGATACGAAGAGCTGCCGTAAGCGACGGAGAATACTTCTGCGATGCCGAGGATGAAGCCGCCGGCCATGGCGCCTTCGACATTGCCAAGGCCGCCCATGATGAGGACTGCAAGCCCTTTGAGGCCCATCGCGGTACCCATGGTCGGTTCGATCGCATTGAAGGAAAGGCCGATGAGGACGCCGGCTGCCGCACCCAGTGCCGATGCCATCATGACAGTGAAGGTGATGATGCGTCCGGTATTGATCCCGAGCAGGCTCGCTGTTTCCGCGCTTTCCGAAGTCGCACGGACAGCCTTGCCGATCTTCGTCTTATTGAGGAGGATGGTGAGGAGCACCATCAGGACGACAGCGGTCCCCAGTGAAATGATCTGGATCCCGGAGATCTTGAAAGCACCGAAGTCCATCAGTTCGTTTCCGAAAGATGTCGGGAACGAACGGGTCTGCGGTCCCCATACCATCAGCGCGACACTTTCAAGGAAGGTCGAGACACCGATGGTGGAAATCAGCGGAGCGAGGTGCGTCACCTTGCGACGACGCAGCGGGCGCAGTGCGAAGATCTCCAATGCATAGCCAAGGACGGCACCGCCGACCATGGCTCCAATCAAAGCTGGGAAAATCCCAAAGCCTGCCTCTGTGACGAGGAGCAGCCCGATGTAAGCGCCGACCATGAAGATCCCGCCATGCGCCATGTTGACGATGTTCAATACACCGAAAACCAGCGTGTAGCCGATGGCGATGACCGCATAGGCGCTTCCCAGCGTTAAACCGTTGACAAGCTGTTGTAAAAACACGATCTTTTCTCCTTTCAAAATACGAGGGCAAGCCCTCAAAGTGGGGATGGGGTATAAGGTGCAAGGTTCAGAGTTAGCCCCTTGATTGTGGATGAAAGCTTTACTCTCTAGTTAGAAGTGAGGAGTTAGGAGTTAGGAGTGAGGAGTGGTGATGCGTCGCATAAAAATCAGAAGCGCCGCAGAGTATAAATAGGGCGATGCCCGAAAGTAGTATTCAAGTCACCAGTCACTCAAGGATCCTAATCCCTAAGCTACTAATCCCCAGTCACTAGTCACTAGTCACTTAAAAATCCCATCCCAGAACGAATAGCAATAAAAACGCCCCTGCTGCAATCTGGCGTCATTGCAGCAGGGGCGAAAGATTTCCGCGGTACCACCCTGGTTTTATCACTCAAAAGAGCGCTTTCTAATGAGATGTCACCATATAAAAACGCCCCTATTTCCATTCCGGAAATAGGGGCGACATGCGCGGTACCACCCTACATTATACTCAAGCTCACATCCGTAACGTGGATAGACGCCTCCATTTACTACGTTCGAAGAAGGAGCTCACAGGTGATATCAATCAGTGGAATGTTCCGGCTTGCACCATACGCCGGCTCTCTATGCCATGGACCACGGAATGCTTTGTCCCGATCATCGCTTTTCAGGTGCCTGTAACGCAGGCGGCGTCAGAAACTACTTTTTTCATCTCTGAAACTCCCGGGTGAGCGTGCATCCCTTCCCTGCCGGCTCGCACCGATCGCCGGCTCTCTGAAAGTGCTACGGAATGCTTTTCCCGTTCCTAGCTATTCGTTCTTTCGTTGTGAAACTTATTATACTATGTTATTGATGAATGTCAATAGGAATTTTTCGAAAAATGGGATCCCTCTATCCATCGGCTCTACAGGTTTTGCGGAGACTATGGAGCGGGCAAGGCACATAAAAAGGGGCTGTGAAATAACGATCATCTCATTTTCGCGTTCAATCTGCCGCGAGGAACTTGCAGCTCTCATAGGAGTGACTGGGAAACCTTATCCCAGCTGTCTTTCATGCCATAGTCACCCTATCCGCCCCTGCG
>CAVBQN010000093.1:0-8207 GCA_963597545.1 Fusicatenibacter saccharivorans | reverse complement strand
TGGGATAAGGTTTCCCGGTCACTCCTATGAGAGCTGCAAGTCCCCCGCGGCAGATGGAACGCGAAAATGAGATGATCGTTATTTCACATCGCCTTTTCTCATCAAGCTCCCAGAAGCGCGAGCATGATACCGCCGGAGATCGCGGTGCCGAAGACGCCGGCGAGATTCGGCCCCATCGCATGCATCAGAAGAAAAACGCGGCGGCTTTCCTGCTGACCCACGAGGTGGGAAACGCGGGCGGCGATCGGAACGGAGGCGATACCGGCGGAACCGATCAGCGGATTGATACGGCCGCCTGAGAGTGTATTCATGAGCTTGGCACAGACCACGCCGCTGCCTGTACCAAAGGCAAACGCCACAAGACCGAGGAAGATGATGAGGATGGTCGATGACGTGAGGAAGGTATCCGCAGCCATGGTCGAGCCGATGGCTACCGTCAAGACCAGCGTGACCATATTGAGAAGGGTATTGGCAGCCGTTTCCGCCAGCTTGCCGACGACAAGGCATTCGCGCAGGAGATTTCCCAGCATCAGCATGGTGATGAGCGGCGCGACCGGCGGCAGGAACACATTGACGATGAGTGCCATCACGATCGGGAACGCGATCTTTTCAAGACGGGATACATAGCGCGGCTGCTTCATCATGATCTTTCTCTCCTCCTTATTCGTGAGAAGCTTCATGATCGGCGGCTGAATGAGCGGCATAAGAGCCATGTAGGAGTAGGCTGCGACAGAAATCTGCGGCAGGAGATGCTGCGCCAGCTTCATCGTGGTGTAGATCGCCATCGGACCATCCGCACCGCCGATGATACCGATCGAGGCTGCTTCTCCCAGATGGAATCCAAGGAGCTGTGCGCCGATCAATGCGACAAAGATGCCCAGATGCGCAGCCGCCCCCAGAATGACCAAAGAAGGATTGGCGATCATAGGTCCGAAATCCGTCATGGCACCGACGCCAAGAAAAATGAGCGGCGGCAGAATGAGCTGCTCCACGCCCTGATACGCAAAGTAGAAAAGCCCGCCGGGCGCAGTCAGTGTCGAGCCCGGTACATTGGCCACGATGCAGGAAAAGCCGATCCCCACCAGCAGAAACGGTTCGTATTTCTTGATGATGCCCAGATACAACAAGACGCATCCGGCAATGATCATGACCAGATTTCCCAAGGTCAGATCCAAAAGCCCCGTCTGATGCAAAAGCTCACTCATCAAGGTCACAAATAACTGATCCATGATCTCAATCCTTTCTTTCCTTCACTTCGCCGAGCTTATTCAGCAGAGGGAAGAAATGGAGCACCACACCGATGAAGGAAATAAACACAAAGCTCAGTAAAAAATCAATGGCGGAAAGAAGCAGTGCGCCGCCTAAAGTATCCGGTAAAGCTGCCATCATCTCATCCCCTTGATCTCTTCATTCGCCTGACGGATCAGCAGCAGGCGTGTACGTTCTTCTGCCCGATCCAAGACTGCCTTCTTGAGTACGATCGCTCTTTTGTGAAGGCCGTGACCGATCTCTCCCTGTTCATCCCACGCTTTGACCTCGAGCGTCACATCATGGTCTGTCAAAGCGATGACCGAAGCATGTACCGTCACCGTCATTCCGAGGCTTGTCGGTGCCGTATGCACAAAATTCACCGATAGCCCGATGCTCGCATAGTCATCGGGAAGATAGGGATCGATCGCTTTGATGGATGCATCGATCGCCCAATGGATCAGCCTCGGTGTAGCGAGCAGGCTTTTGAAATCATTATCGTAATTATCGGAAGCATCCGACTGCTGTACCACGCGGCGTGCGATGGCATTCTGCCCTACCGCAATATAATCATTTAAGTCAATCATGGCTATCCCTTTCTGTACCACATCACCCGCCGGGTGATGTATCTCTTTTTCTCATACCTCCTCATTCTCCGGTTCCATGGCTGCCGGAAAGCAAGAAAGCATTCTGCAACGTTTCTTCACGTTTCGACTGTGATTATATCCACGAACTCATAGTCTGTATAATACTTTCATGCATCATATTTATAGATTATAATTCATATTATGGCTTTTTATCTATATAAAGCACCTTCTTTCTGCACAAATATTTTATTTGTTCTCTCTTGATGAAATCGAAGAAATTTTCATTTTTTACTTATAGCATCCAGTATAACGATCTGCCGCCTCTGATCTGTTATTCCTTTCAGGAATATATCAAGAAAAAACGGCTGGCGAAACGTTTTCGTTTCGCCAGCCGTTTTTGGCTTGCTATCCATGCCAAGATCCATGGAGCATCACTCGTCACTGCTCATGACTTCTTCCTTCGTAAAGCGATCCACAATGGTCGCGCAGGCTGCGTCACCGGTGATATTGACCGCTGTACGAAGCATATCAAAAATACGGTCGACACCGAAAAGGATCGGGAGTGCATCGATCGGGATACCGGCAGAGATCAAGACAGCGACGACAAGGAGCGTCGGCCCCGGTACGCCTGCCTGACCGACTGCGCCCAGTGTGCTCGTCACAATGATCGCAATATACTGTCCAAGCGTCAGCTCCATGCCATACATCTGCGCGATGAAAATGGCCGCCATCGCATAGTACGCTGCGTTGCCATTCATATTGATGGTCGCACCCAGCGGAAGGGCGAAGGAGGTGGTCCCTTTCGATACATGCAGCTCTCTTTCCGTGACCGCCATATTGAGCGGAAGCGCTGCCATGGAGGATGCCGTGGAGAAAGCCAGTACCTGCACCTTCCACATCGCTTTGAAGAATTCCACATATCCCGTGCATTTCGAGAAGAGAGCCACCGAGCCACCGATCATCACATAGGTGACAAGAATGAGGACGCAGATATAAAGGCCGATGAGATAAATAATCTTCATGAGTACATCATAGCCGAAGCTCCCCGTCGCATCCGCCATCAGGCAGAAGACACCGACCGGCGCGAGCATCATGACCGCCATCATGATCTTGATGCAGATCTTCGTGCAGTTATCCACGATACGGCTCATGAAGCATTTCTCTTCCTCAGGCAGCATCGCCAGTGCGAAGCCGACAAAGAGAGAGAAGGTGATGATCTGCAGGATATTGCCATCCGTCAGCGCCTTCACCGGATTTGCCGGCACGAAGCCGATGATCGTTTCCCAGAAACCGGGGAGCGCGCCCGCTTTGGAAAGGTCGCCCACCTGTACAGCGGCCCCGCTGATCGCCGCCATGTCGATGCCGCTGCCCGGCTGGAAGAAGACGCTGAATGCAAGTCCCAAGATCACGGCGATCGCCGTCGTCGCGCCGTAATACAGGAATGTCACCAGCCCGACCTTGCCTGCGCCCTTGGATCTCCCGAGCGCCGCCGCCCCGCCGACCAGCGAAAAGAAAACCATCGGCACGACGATCATCTTGATGAGCTGCATGAAAAGGTCGCCGATCGGCGCCAGCATGTGCGCGCTCTTGCCCAGAAAGAGTCCGACGACCGCGCCCAGTACGGTGGCTATGACGATCCACGTCCCCAGGTCTTTCAATATACTCTGACCACTTTTTTTCTTGTCCATAAAGACCCCCATTGGAACTTTGCGAGGATCCCTTTCATCGGATCTCACGCAATGAAATAGACAGGCGCATCAACAGCCTGTCATCTACTTTGGTTATTATACCATTCTTTAATAAGATATACCATCATTAACGGTATACCAATTATGCATGCATTTTGCAAAAACATATGCGTTCAGGGAATAAGCAGCCCGCGAGCAGGAGAAAAAATGAAAGCAAAGTAAAAAGGGGCTGTGAAGAAATGAGGATTCATTTCTTCATAGCCCCTTTCATACGTGCAGTCTGTTTTTCGCTTTTTGGATATCCTGATGGATCTGCGCCACCAGAAGGTCAGGTGAGGCGAATTTCATTTCTCCCCGGATGCGGCTCACCCATGCGAGCGTGAAGGACGCGCCGTAGATGGACTCGTCGAAGTCAAAGATGAATGTCTCGATGGTCTTCTTTGCATTGCCGAAGGTCGGATTGTTTCCGATATTCGTGATGGCAGGGAAGGTATGCCCCTTCACCAGCGCACGCGTCGCATAGACGCCATCCGGCGGAAGGACACGGTCTTCAGAGACAGCCAGATTCGCCGTCGGAAATCCGAGTACGTCATGCCCGCGACGGAAGCCATGGACCACGTCGCCCTTGATGGTATAGTCACGGCCAAGAAGGCGGGCGGCCTTCTCCATCTCACCGCCTAGGATCGCCTGGCGGATGGCGGTACTGGAGATCTTCTTCCCTGCGTTCTCTCGGAGTGAGACGATGCGGACGGTGACACGGCTTCCCGCAAAGAATCGCTTCATGTCAGCGCTTTTGCCAAGCCCACCGTGTCCGAAAGAGAAATTTTCTCCCGTCACCACGCCGGCAAGACCGGGAAGGCGGGACAGCTCCTCCAGAAAGTCATCCGCAGATGCGGAGAGAAAGCCTATGCTGGGCGTGATGCAAACGGCAAGTGCCATGCCCGCCGACGAAAGTGCTTCCAGCTTCTCGGAGGCAGATTGCAGGAGTGGTACATGGATATCCGGCGCAAGCACCTGCATCGGGTGCGGATAAAAGGTCAGGATGCCGGGAAGCGCCCCCTTCTCCTTCGCAAGACGCTTCACTTCATCAAAGACAGCCTGATGTCCCAGATGGCATCCATCGAAGAAGCCGATGCCTAGGACGAAGGATCTGTCTTTGGGTAAATCGTGTAAAGTAGGTAGAATGGTCATGATGATGGATTTAAGGTTTAAGGGTTCAGGGCTCAGGGTTAGCCCCTGGGGCGTACTGCCCTTTGATTCCGTTTGAAATCTTCGCTTGAATGAGAAATTAGAAATGAGAAATGCGAAATGGTGGTGCGGCGCATAAAATAATGAAGCGCCGCAGAATTTTGATAGTGCTTCGCGCTGTCGTCATCCCGAGCGTAGCCTAGGGATCTTTCTAGGGAAACACTGATTCAATCGTTGTCAGATTTTACTCTTGAATCTTTATGCATAGCAAGGAATAACCTGACGAGAATAGCGAGCTATTTAAGGAAGGTTATGACGAAGCTATGTATAAAAATTCTTGTAAAATCTGACTCTGCGATTTAATCAGCGTTTCCCTTACACTGCGGTCAGTATCACTTAAGCACCGGTACGGAACAACGCCTTGGTGCTACGTATTTCTGCTTTCACACATGCATCGTTTAGCGGTCTGCAAAGAAGATTTCTCGCTTCACTCGAAATGACGATACGGGAAAGACGGATGTCTCACAGTCACCAGTCACCAGTCACTAGTCACTAGTCACTAGTCACTAGTCACTAAAAACTTAATTAAAAACTTTCTTCGGATGGATGACACCGCGCTCTACGCTGGCAGTACCGAGGAAGCGGGGACCGCAAAAGGCGGCAGCGACTTCCACAGGCTTTTCTCGCGTGCGAAGGCGTTTGCCCAAGAGGAAATCGGCGGCTTCTTTCTCATTGAGCGCAAGGAGAGGCAGCGCGGAAAGGAGCGGACGAAGGTCGGTCATGAGCGCACCTTCCGGATCCGCTTCGATCTCTTCCAGTGTCTTTGCTTCGGCGATAGAGAAAGGCCCCATCTCGCTGCGCAGGAGAAAGGACATGGTGAGCGGGCATCCGGCCATTTTTCCCATGTCGCGGCCGAGCGCGCGGATGTATGTGCCTGCCGAGCAGGTGACGGAGAGACGGAGGAGCGGCGGCTTGACCTCACGGAGGATCAGATCGTAAATGGTGACAGGACGGGGAGGCAGCTCGACGGCATTTCCTTCACGCGCCAGCTTGTAGGCGCGCTCGCCATTCACCTTGATGGCAGAATAGGACGAGGGACGCTGGAGGATGTCTCCTTTGAATGATTCCGCAGTGCTTTCCCAGATCGAAGGATCGGCAGGGATCTCCCCCGTCTCCACCACGGTCCCTGTCACGTCCTCGGTGTCAGTGGCAAGGCCCATCAGAAATTCCGCTTCATACGTTTTCCGATGGATCGGCGCGTACTCGATGAGGCGCGTCGCGCGCCCCAAAAAGACAGGGAGCACGCCCGCCGCTATAGGGTCAAGCGTCCCGCCGTGGCCGATCTTCTTCTGCCCATAGATGCGCCGCAGACGCGCTATCACGTCGAAGGACGTCATCCCCGCCGGCTTCAATACATTCAGTACGCCGTCCATCAGAGATACTTCTCCGCGACAGCCATGAATTTCTTCTCCGCTTCTGTAAAGTCGCCTTCGATGGTGCATCCGGCTGCCTTCCAGTGACCGCCGCCGCCAAATTCGCCGGCAAGCTCCGCGACATTGGCATAATTTTTGGAGCGCAGGGAGACGCGGGTCTCGCCCTCTTTGCGATACTTAAAGAGTGCGGCGATCTCGCAGCCGCGGATGCAGCGCGGGATGGAGGCGTAATAGTCGGAATTCTCTCCATCGAGCGCCATGGCATCTTGATCCATGTATGCGATGACGATCTTTCCATCGGCATAGGAGTGGACCGTCTTTGCCACCAGCTCGTAGCAGTGCATGGCTTCGATGGACTTCTCTTCGAGATGATTGGAGATATAGGATGGGTCAGCCCCCATCGCGACGAGCTGGCTCGCCATCAGGAGCGTGTGCGGCGAGGTGCAGCTGAATTTAAAGAAGCCGCTGTCCGTGCCGATGCCCATGTAAAGTGCATTGCAGGTGTCTTCGTCCATCTCGATGCCTTCGTCGAAAAACATTTCAGCAAGCATTTCCGCCGTCGCCGCATAGCGATACTGCAAATAGAGGAGGTCGGTGAAGCGTTCATTCGTGCGATGATGGTCGATGGAGAGTGAGTCGATGTCTTTCGGGAAATCAAAATTTCCGCCGCGTTCCAGATTGGAAAGATCCGTGAAAACGATCGCATCGTAGTCCCTTCCTTCCGGGATCGATGTATGAACGAGCGCGGAGGCCTTCACGAGCGTGTACACCTTCGGCACAGGATCCGGAAGCAGCATGTCCGCCTCCTTCCCCATGGACACGAGGACATTGTGCAGCGCACAGATAGAGCCGACATCATCTCCATCCGGATGTTCGTGACCGACCAGCAGGAAGCGCTTGTGGGATTTCAGAAAATCCATGGCCTCCTTCTTGCCGATCTCTTTGGCGTGGTTCATTGCAAGGCTCATTCTTTCACCTCATCCTTATGAATCTTCTTCAGAAGGCCATCAATATGCATGCCGTAGTCCAAAGAGGCATCTTCAGAAAAGGTGATCTCCGGTGTGTAGTAAATCTTGAGACGCTGCCCGAGCTCACGGCGCACGAAGCCGCGGCTCTTATTCAGCGCATCGAGCGATGCTTTCTTCTCTTCCGGTTTGCCGAAAAGGCTGACGTAAATGGTCGCTTCGCGCAGATCGCCAGTCACCTTGACTTCGGTCACCGTGACAAAGCCGATGCGCGGGTCTTTCAGATCATGAAGGAGCATCTGGCTCACTTCCTGCTTGATAAATTCCTGTACTTTGCGTACTCGTAATTCGGACATAGTAAGTACCTCGCTCTCTGGAAATACGATTCGAACATGTGTCGAGTGTAAGGGTTGTGGGTTCAGGGTTCAGGTTGATGGGTTCAGGGCTCGCCCGTGGGGCAGCTCACCCCTTGATTACGTTTGAAAGCTTCGCTTGAATGAGAAATGAGAAATGCGAAATGGTGGTGCGGTGCCAGATCCTTCGACTCAGTTCTCACTGCTTTGCCTTTACATGATCGAACATCCGACATTTCACTCCGCTCAGGATGACGAAATGCGCCGCGAAGCATAAATAATGGCGATGCCATGAGCTGGCATGCCAGTCACTAGTCACCAGTCACTTGCGACACCTAATCCCTAGCTACTCATCCCTGCTTTCAAACTTTCTGGGGGTATCCCTTTCCCGTATCGTCATCCCGAGCGTAGCCGAGGGATCTTTCTAGGGAAACACTGATTCAATCGTTGTCAGATTTTACTCTTGAATCTTTATGCATAGCAAGGAATAACCTGACGAGAATAGCGAGCTATTTAAGGAAGGTTATGACGAAGCTATGTATAAAAATTCTTGTAAAATCTGACTCTGCGATTTAATCAGCGTTTCCCTTACACTGCGGTCAGTATCACATAAGCACCGGTACGGAAACAACGCCTTGGTGCTACGTATTTCTGCTTTCACACATCCTTCGTTTAGCGGTCTGCAAGAAAGATTTCTCGCTTCGCTCGAAATGACGATACGAGAGTCTGATGTCTCCTAGTCACT
>CAVBQN010000092.1:0-8212 GCA_963597545.1 Fusicatenibacter saccharivorans | reverse complement strand
CGCTGGGAGGCTCGTGGACGAGATGGGTCTATCTGCTTTTCCTGCTCTTTCCGGCACTGGAGGATGCACGGACGGGGTATGTGTCGGATGGCTGGCCGCTCGTTCTTTCGGTGTGCGGCGCTTTACTGATGCTCTCTCGGGGGGCGCTCCTCTGCCTTTTGACGGGCGTAGGAATGGGGGCGCTCTATGGACTGCTGTATCTGCTCTCTAGGCGCTCTCTGGGGCTTGCGGATGTGTTTCTAGCCGCGGCCTCTTCGCTTTGGCTGCTGCCGATGTATGGCCTTCTTTCTTTATGGCTGACATCGCTGGCGGCCCTTTTATGGTGTGCGTTTTTGCTTCTGCGGGGACGGCTGGGGCGAAGGACGGAGATCCGCTTCGTGCCCTTCCTGGCGATCGGAGGTGCTTTGGCGTATGGGGTGCAGGAAACGGTGGGAATGGCTTTCCTTCTCACATCGCTCGGGCTTTCTTCTCTTTGAGTTGCTGCTCGTTCTTTTCCTCTTTGCGATCGCCTCTCTCGCAGCGGTGCCGATGCTCTGGGACTGGCAGGAGGAGAGGGAGCTCGATCTGGCATCGGAGGAGGTGGCTTCGGCGATCCGCGAGGCACAGATGCTGGTGAAAAGCGGTCATGAGGATATAACCATGGCGGCGATGTCGGTCACCTTCTACTGCGACGAGGAGGCGGGGCGTGTGTCGTACCTCACCAAGCGCGGGGTGAAATTCATCCAGCCGCGGGGGACGCTGTCTGCCAATATCCGTGCAGGGGGAAGGCTCTATGTCGTCTTCCGCAAGGATGGCTTCGCGGGCTCGGAAGGAAATGGGAAGTATACCATGCGGCTCCGGACGAAGGATGGAAAGCATGAGAAGGAGATCGCAGTCGCTATGTACACGGGGCGTGTCAGGGTGACGAGGATCAAATGAGGAATGGGGTTAGCTCGTGGGGCGTGCTGCCACTTAATTGTGAATGAAAGCTTCGCTTGAATGAGAAATTCGAAATGAGAAATGCGAAATGGTGGTACGGCGCAAAAATAATGAAGCGCCGCAGAATTTTGATAGCGCTTCGCGCTGTCGTTATCTCGAGCATAGTCGAGAGATCCTCCTTGCAGAACGCTCATTGCTACATGTGAGGCAGCACCTGGCCATCGGTTTTTCTCAGTGCATACGTGCTGATTATCGCAGTGCAGTAGAGATCCCTCGGCTACGCTCGGGATGACGTTACGGGGGATCCCAGTCACTAGTCACTTGAGATTTCTAATCCCTAATCTCTGGCTACTAGTCATGAGTCATGTGTCACCACTCACACTTGTTCGCTTGTTCCTTCACTAGGGAAACCGTATAATAAAGCCAATATTGATGCAAAGGAGAACACCATGGCAGAGAACGAGAGCAAGTCGAAGGGAAATTGGAAGAAAGAGGGCTGGGGGAAGAAGCCGGACACGGATACGATGATCGTGACGCGCATTCCGCCGCAGAATATAGACGCGGAAAAGTCCGTCCTGGGGGCGATGCTGCTCGACAAGGACGCGATCATGACGGCCGAGGACAAGCTGACGGCCGCGGATTTCTACCGCGAAGCGAATGCGATCGTATTTCAGGCGATCCTGAATCTGGCGCACAAGGGAGAGCCGGCGGATATCCTGACGGTGACGGAAGAGCTGAAGCGCATGGGGCGTTTGGATGATGTGGGGGGCGTCCTCTATGTCAATGATCTGCCGGCGAATGTGGCCACCACGAAGATGGTGGATCGCCACGCTGACATCGTCGCAAACAAGGCGAAGCTCCGGCGGCTGATCGATGCAGCCGGCGTCATCACGGATGAGGCGTACTCGGAGCGTGATGATGTCGAGGATATCACGGACAATGCGGAGAAAACGATCCTTGCGGTGACGCGGGATGATCGCCGCTCGGATTTCACCTCGATCGGCGAGGCGGTGCAGAATGAGCTGCAGGAGATCACGCGGAAATTCAAGAACAAGGAGTCCATCACCGGGCTTCCGAGCGGATTCCCTTCCCTTGATGCACTGACGAGCGGCTTCCAGAAGGGCGACTTCATCATCGTGGCGGCGCGCCCATCCATGGGTAAGACGGCTTTTGTGCTGAATATCGCGAAGAACATGAGCATTTCCTCAGCGCACAAGCACGTCGCCTTCTTCTCGCTGGAAATGTCGCGTGAGCAGCTCGTACAAAGACTGCTCTGCTCGACCGCGCTTGTCGACAGCGCGAAGCTCCGCACCGGGCGGATCTCCACGCAGAAGGAGTGGGACCAGCTCGCCTCTGCGGCCAGCGTCCTCATGGATGCGCCGCTCTTTATCGATGATACGCCGGGCGTCTCCGTCTCGGAGATCCGCTCCAAGTGCCGCCGCCTCAAGGCGGAGCAGGGGCTCGACATCATCATGATCGACTATCTTCAGCTCATGCAGGCGAAGAATACGCTCCGAAACGGAGATAACCGCCAGCAGGAGATCTCCGAGATCTCCCGATCGCTGAAGAGTCTGGCACGTGAGCTGAATGTCCCGGTCATCGCTCTTTCGCAGCTGTCCCGAAGCGTCGAGGCCCGTCAGGACCACCGCCCGCTCCTTTCTGACTTGCGTGAATCCGGCTCTCTGGAGCAGGATGCGGACATGGTGTCCTTTCTCTTTCGTCCCGCGTACTACGACCGCGACATGGAGGATGACAATCCGCAGAAGAATGAGACGGAGATCATCCTCGCTAAGAACCGTAACGGCCCCGTCGATACGGTGAAGCTCCTCTTCGCCGGCCAGTTCACGCTCTTCTATGAACTCACCAATCAGGAACCGCCGCCGGATATGATGTGAGAAGGGGATCAGGGTCAGGGTTAGCCAGTGGGGCATGCCGCCCTTTGATTACGTTTGAAAGCCTCGTTTGAATGAGAAATTAGAAATGAGAAATGCGAAATGGTGGTGCGGCGCATAAAAATATAGAAGCGCCGCGGAGTATAAATCATGATGGTGTCCGAAGGTTGTATTTAGTCACCAGTCACTAGTCACTCCTAATCCCTAGTTGCTTTCCCTAAGGAGGCAAAATGAAAACACATCGCGGCTTCCTCATGGTCTGGGCACTCGCAGGGATCACAGTCATCCTGATCCTTGCCGGCAGCGTCGCGCTGACGCTTTCGCAGGCGATGCGCCGGGAGGTCAGGATGGAGATCGCGACCGATGAAGCGCTCATTGTACAGGAGGCGCTGGAGCAGGGGAAAGCGGCGGTGCGCTTTGGTACACCGCTTTCCATCTCAAAAGGAGACGTGGTAAGGAATGGGAGAACGTACCGCGTAGATCTCCATCAGGAAGAGACCGCAGTAGAGGGAGCCGCCGTCATCCGTCTTTCCTGTGAAGTCACGCATGAAAGCGGAGAGACCTACCGAGCCGAGACGCTGGTGGATCGGTGACTGATAGTTGGGGACTAGTGACTAGTAGCTAGTGACTGGGGATTGGGTTTCAAAGAACTCCTCCCAGTTGAGCAGCCCCTTCTCCAAGGGGGAACGCATGAAAGAGTATCCCCATTCCTCTTTCATCCCCTCGCGAGGTAACGATACGAGGACACCGCTTTCTCATGGCCTGCGGGCAAATCTTGAACCCTCTGCTAAACATGTTATAATAAAGAGAAATCAATGCAAAGGTGGGATTTCTTTGTTGAAAAAAGTACTCATGACCATGGCGCTCTGCGCCGCCAGTGCCATGCCTTTTGTTTCCGCCGCGAAGGACAATGCGGGCGCCCAGCTCCCTGCTCAGGCGGAAGCGACGCAGGGAAAAGCGGAAGACACGCTGAAGAAACCGGCTTTCGAGGACAAGCGGATCGAGATCAATCTGGCGAGCCGCCTTCTCACCCTGTATCAGGGGGACGTCGGCATCCGCATGTATCCTGTCGCGCCGGGCAAGCCGGATTCTCCGACACCGACCGGGCGGCGCAAGGTGGTCGATATGGAGATCAATCCGACCTGGGTCGATCCGGATGATCCGAAGACCGAGGTGCCGTCGGGGCCGGACTGTCCGCTCGGCTACCGCTGGATAGGGATCGGCGGTAATTATGGGATCCATGGGACAAATGTGCCGTCCTCCATCGGCGGCTACGCATCTCACGGCTGTGTTCGCATGTACGAGAAGGATGTCGAAGACCTCTTCGATCACATCGTGAAGGGGATCCCTGTCGACATCAAGTATGAACGTGTCGTGGCAGAGATGGATCCGGATAAAACCGTCGTTTATTACGTATACCCTGACGGCTATGGGCGAGAGCCGCTCGAGATCTCTGATGTTAGAAAGAAGCTGGCGGAGCTGGGGGCGGGCGGTCTTGCCGATGATGCGAGCATCCAGCAGGCGATCGACAGCTCGGACGGACAGCCTCGCTATGTGGCAAAGGTCTATGACCTGTATCTCAAAGGAGAGCTGCTCGATGTCCACGCCTATGGCAAGGACGGACACGTGTATCTTCCCGTGATGGCCGTCGCGAAGGCCGCCGGCATCCGCACGGAGTGGTCGCCGAACTGGAACCGCTTCACCACCGCCTTCGGAAAGGCACCCGGCCTCAAGAGAGGGAAATATATCTATATCGATGCGAGTGATGCGCCGGCGCTTTTTCGCCTCACGGGGCATCTGGATGAGAAGCACAATTTCATACTGGAATGAGAAGATCCGCTCTGGAAGGGGCGGATCTTTTTGATGCTGGTGAGTAGGGACTAGTGACGTTCGATCATTTATTTTTCATACCATAGTCACCCTATCCGCCCCTGCGGGGCGCTCCCCGAAGGGGTTGTGCAAGCGAACTGGATTTTTAGGAGTGAAGCGACACGAAAATCCAGTGAGACGCCATTTCGAACGAAGTGAGATGAGGGGGCTGCGCAGCGGTATTGCATGAAAGAGAGCGGGAAAGAGCGTCTCAAGCAGGCGATTTATGAAAGCACCCTATCCACCGCTCCGCGTCAATTTTTATAAAGGGCAATGCCCGATTAAGAATCATTCCCGCCCCTTCCTCTGGAAGGGGCAGACGAGCGAAGCGAGGCGGGGTTAGCATCCCCGCGTGTGAAAATACCGCTTCGAGAGCCAACCTCCGCCCCTTCGGGGCACCTCCTTCCAAAGGAAGGAGGGAGAAAAGAGGAGTGTGTTGACTGGTAACTAGGGCTCAAGGCTCTCGTGGCAGCTTTGCCGCATTTCAGATGACGGTATCCTCGTATCGTCAGCCTTCCCCTCGAGGGGAAGGTGCCCCGAAGGGGCGGATAGGGCACTAGCGGTATGAAAGGCGGTTGATGCAGATGGAAAAACATTTTTGCATAAATCACTGCTAACGAAAGCACCCGAGCGCCGCATTTTAGATGACGATACGAGAATCGCGTCATCTCATAAGATCTTCGGGCATCGCCTCATATATATTTGCGCCGCTCCGCCATTTCGCATGTCTCGTGCAGGAAAGGCTTTGAAATGCGCAAAGAGCGGCATGCTCCATGGGCTGCCCTGTTTCTGTTTCTCATTCCCAACCTGTGTTATAATATAGGTACTTGTATGCCCATTGCGTTTTTGGATGAAATAGGAAGAACGCAATTTACATTTTCGATCACAGGAGCGATCTATGAAGAATTCAGATATTCGCAGGGAGCAGCCGAAGAAGCGATCCACTTTCAAGAAAGTGCTGGTCTTTCTCTTCGTGATCTGCTTCATCGCAGTCGCGGGCGCGGCGGCCGGATTTTTTGTGTCTGTCTCGAGCCATCTGCCGGACGTGGCAGGAAACATCACGCCGAATGCGTCCTCGCGCATCTATGATGACAAGGGACGGCTCATCACGACCGTCCATGCGGAAGAGAACCGCATCCCGGTGCCGATCTCTCAGGTGCCGCAGAATCTGCAGAATGCATTCGTCGCGGCCGAGGATGTGCGTTTCTATGAGCATCATGGCGTCGATCCGCGCGGCATCCTGCGTGCGGTCTTTGCGAATCTGACGAGCGGCAATGCGACAGGGCAGGGCGGTTCGACCATCACCCAGCAGCTCGCGCGCAATGCCTTCCTCACGCAGGAGCAGACGCTGAAAAGAAAGCTGCTCGAAGTGGTGCTGGCTTTTGAGATCGAAAGCAAGTACACCAAGAAGCAGATCCTGGAAATGTACATGAACCAGATCTATTTCGGGCAGGGCTGCTATGGCATCCAGACCGCGGCGCATGTGTATTTCGGAAAGGATGTGAAGGATCTCTCGCTCTCGCAGTGCGCGATGCTGGCAGGCCTTCCGAACAGTCCGAACTATTACTCGCCTTTCCGCAGTCTCGAGGCGGCGAAGTACCGTCAGGGCATCGTACTCGATCAGATGGCGAAGTACGGCTATATTTCCGCAGCGGACGCACAGGCGGCGAAAGCGGCCGATGTGCATCTGGCCAAGCAGGACAAAGGAAAATCCGGTGCGGGGACCGCGCAGTATTTCATCAACTATGTCATCCAGTCCATCAGCGATAAGTATGACTCGGATGCGATCTACAAAGAAGGACTGCAGGTCTACACCACGCTGAATCTCGACATGCAGAAGGAAGCGGAGAAGGCACTCGCCGCCGAGCTGCCGAAAGGGAATAAGAACAGCAAGGGCCTTACCCAGCCGCAGGGAGCGCTCGTCACCATCGAGACGGGTACGGGCCATGTCAAAGCCATGGTCGGCGGACGCGGCGAAGACCAGTTCAACCGCGCGACACAGATGGTCCGTCAGCCGGGCTCGGCCTTCAAGCCGTTCGTGTATCTGACGGCGTTTGAAAACAAGTACAGCCCTTACGATACCATCAGCAATGAGAAAAAGACCTATGCGGGCGGCTGGACGCCGAAGAACTACGGCGGCACCTCGGGCGGCAAGGTGACGCTCGAAGAAGCGCTCGTACATTCCATGAATATCCCGACCATTGACCTCGCAGATAAGGTCGGCATGTCGAAGATCCTCGCTACTGCGGAGGCCTGCGGCATTTCCACCCTCGTGAAGGACGGCAAGGCGAATGATAACAACCTCGCGGCCTCCATCGGCGGCCTGACCAATGGCGTCTCCCTGATCGATATGGCGAAGGCGTATAGCGTCTTTGCGAATGGCGGCAAGCTCGTCGAACCGACGGCGATCCTGAAGGTCGTCGATCGCAATGGCAATGTGCTCGAGGATCATTCACAGCCCGCTCCCGGCAAGCAGGTCGTGAGTGAAAATGCGGTATACCGCCTGACGAGCATCCTGGAAGAGGTCGTTTCCAGAGGCACCGGCGGCAATGCGGCCATCGGACGCACCGCAGCCGGCAAGACCGGGACCACCGATGACGAGCACGATGCCTGGTTCGTCGGCTACACGCCGGAGCTCGTCACCGCAGTCTGGATCGGCGACGATACCTCGACCAATGCCGGCTACACCGGCGGTACGATCCCGGCAGCCATCTGGCGCGACTTCATGAGCGCGGCTCTCGGTCAGTACAAGTCGAAGTCTTTCGATATTCCGGATTCTGTACGCGCTGAAATGGCAAAAGCCCGCGAGGCGCAGGCGAAGAAGGAAGCAGAAGACAAAGCCAAGGCAGAAAGAGAGAAGAAGGACAAGGAAAAGAAATCCGCCGGCAGCAAGCTCCTCGACCGCATCACCGGCAAAACACCGGCGAAGCCGCAGGAGGGAACGGACAAGCCGACGAATTGAGAGTTCACGGCTCCATAAAAATCCCGCTATCTTGAGAGATAGCGGGATTTTTGCGTGGAGGATCATGGATGCCATGTCGGGGGCTGGAGACTAGGGAAACACTGATTCAATCGTTGTCAGATTTTACTCTTGAATTTTTATGCATAGCGAGGAATAGCCTGACGCGAATAGCGAGCTATTTAAGGAGGGCTATGACGAAGCTATGTATAAAAATTCTTGTAGAAGCTGACTCTGTGATTTAATCAGCGTTTCCCTAGGAGACATCAGCCTTCCGTATCGTCATTTCGAGCGTAAGCAAGAAATCTTTTTTGTTCGCGGTCTATGACTCACGCTTTCTCCACATGTGCCGCGCCCCTTTCCGCTTTCATCATCCTCTTTCATAACGCCAGTGCCCCATCCGCCCCTGCGGGGCACCTTCCCCTAGAGGGGAAGGCTGCGATACGAGGATACCATCCTCTAAAAAGGCGGCGAAGCCGCCACCTCAACCCTCAACCCTCAACCCTGAACCTTGAACCTTGAACCCTGAACCAAATGAAAGCAAAGTAAAAAGGGGCTGTGAAGAAATGAGGAT
>CAVBQN010000091.1:0-8212 GCA_963597545.1 Fusicatenibacter saccharivorans | reverse complement strand
TGCCAGAGCGATACAGAAATACTGATTAAACCGAAGCCACGGAGATAGTAATTATCGACAGTCAAATGAATTACCGAGGAAAACTTGACACTTACCGCCCCGATAAATCTTCTTGACAATCGGAAGGGCGCTGGCTATACTTGGTATAACTTCGAACGAAAGGAAGAACCACCATGAGACAGATCTCTGACACCATGAGAACTGCATATGCGTATGACTTTACCGTCAGCTATTATTATGGCTGCGGCTATTTGGCGTACACGGATTCTCATGAGCGGATCACCCCTTCCAGATAAGCAGGATAGGAATCGAGGACAGGCCCACGAGAGCCTGTCCTTTTTTGTTAGGGGGACGGGTGATGGTAAGCGGTGATCGGGCGCAGCGTCTGATCGAGAGACCGTTTCTTTTGCGTCGAAGCCATTATGCAGTATAGAAGCATTGCCTGAAGGCAAAGAGGAGGAATTCGTATGATTATCGTTATGAAACAGAATGCACCGCTGACAGAGATCGAAAGACTTGAGGATGAGCTTCGGGAGAAGGGATTCCAGGTCGACAGAAGCCGCGGCTCGAGCAAGGTCGTACTGGGACTTGTCGGAGATACGACGAGCCTCGATGAGCGCGATTTCCTGAGCAATGAATGGGTCGACAAGGTCATGCGTGTGCAGGAACCATACAAGCGGGCGAGCCGTGCCTTCCATCCGCAGGACTCGGTCATCGATGTCGCGGGCGTGAAGGTCGGCGGGAAGAAGCTCGTCGTCATGGCAGGGCCGTGCTCCATCGAGACACCGGCGCAGATCGGCGCCATTGCATCGGCGGTGAAGGCATCCGGCGCATCGATGCTGCGCGGCGGCGCATTCAAGCCGAGAACGTCCCCCTACTCTTTCCAGGGGCTTGGCGAGAAGGGGCTCGATATGCTGATCTCCGCGGCCAGAGAAGAGAAGCTCCCCGTCGTGACGGAGCTCATGAGTGCAGACAAGATCGGCATGTTCCTGGAGAAGAAGGTCGACCTCATCCAGATCGGCGCGAGAAATATGCAGAACTTCGATCTTCTGAAAGCGGTCGGCCGTCTCCATGTGCCGGTGCTTCTGAAGCGCGGGATGTCTGCGACGATCGAGGAATGGCTGATGAGTGCGGAATACATCATGTCGGAGGGAAATCACAATGTCATCCTCTGCGAGCGCGGCATCCGTACCTTTGAGAAGGCGACGAGAAATACTCTCGACCTTTCGGCGGTGGCAGCGGTGAAGCGCATGAGCCACTTGCCGATCATCGTCGATCCGAGCCACGCGACCGGCCGCCGCTGGATGGTAGAGTCCATGGCCATGGCAGCGATCGCTGCCGGTGCAGATGGCATCATGTGCGAGGTACATAATGATCCCGAGCATGCATGGTGCGATGGCGCAGAGTCCATCACGCCGGAGACCTTCGAGCATATGATGGGGGATCTTCGAAAGCTCGCCCCGATCGTAGGAAGGGAAATATAGGGGACTAGTGACTGGGAGATGGCAGACTCTCGTATCGTCATTTCGAGCGTAAGCGAGAAATCTTTGTCATTCGCGGTCAGAAGTACGATGTCAGAAAATCCCAAACGGGAAACCTGTTATTCGCAGACCTTCGGGCATCGCCCCATATATACTCGCGGCGAAGCCGCCACCTTCCCCCTTTGAACCTGATGAACCCTTTTGAACCTGCTCCCCCTCTTTCACAAACAATCAAGGGACAGCACGCCCTATGGGCTAACTCCAAACCTTGAACCCTCTCCCCCTCATATATTACAATGACCATAGCAACACGATTTCAACAGAAAAGAGCACATACATGGACAGCAATCACGACTTTAGCCACTTTACGATCGCCGTCATCGGCCTTGGACTGATGGGCGGCTCCTTTGCCAAACGCTTCAAGGCCATCGGCAGCCGCGTCATCGGGATCAATCGCACGGCCAGTGTCGCGCAGGAAGCGCTTCGGATGGGGATCGTGGATTCGATCTCCGAAGAGGATCTGAAAGACGCAGACATCGTCATTTTCTGCACACCGGAAAAGGGGACGATGGCATTCATTGAAAAGAAGATCGGACTTCTGAAGAAGGATGCCGTGCTGACAGACATCGCCGGCGTGAAGAATGATTTCGCCGAAAAAATTCAGGCAAAGCTCCCGGAGGGGATGGATTTCATCAGCGGACATCCGATGTGCGGACATGAAGGCGCAGGACTGTCGCAGTCGGACGCAGAGATTTTCCTCGGTGCGAACTACGTCATCATCCCGCAGGCGGGAAACAGCGCCTCGCACATCACGCTCATCGAGGAGATGGCGCGCGCTCTCGGCTGCCGGCATGTGCCGAAGGCGACAGCCGATGCGCATGACCGTGCGATCGCTTACACGAGCGACCTCACGCATGTCATCGCGACGGCGCTCATCCAAAGCAAGTCCTATAATAAAGAGACGAAGTATTTCATGGGCGGCTCTTTCCGTGATGAGACGCGCGTGGCGGATATCAACGGCCGTCTGTGGACATCGCTTTTCCTGTCGAACCGCGAGAAGCTGCTGGATGAGATCGACCGCTTCAGCGAGAAGCTGCAGGTGCTCAGGGATGCGATCGAGAGAGAGGACAGCGAGGAAATGGAGGCTTTTCTGAATGAGGCAGGCAGACGAAGGAGGGAACTCATGCATGAAGACAGTGAAGGTTGATCTGGGAAGTGATTCGTATCGGATCGAGATCGGGCGCGGTCTTCTTTCGAGCGTCGGCGAAAAGCTGAGGCAGCTGACGAAGGCGGAGAAGATCGCCGTCGTGACGGATGATCATGTGCGCCGCATCTATGGAGAAAGGATCAGAGAGATCTTAAAGGGCGCCGGCTTTGACGTGAAGGTGATCGCCATACCGGCAGGGGAAGCCAGCAAGAATCTTCGCGTCTTCGGTGATGTGCTGGAGGCGCTTGCCGGCTTTGATATGTCAAGAAGCGATGCGCTCGTGACACTCTCCGGCGGCGTTCCGGGGGATCTCGGGGGATTTGCCGCTGCCTCCTACATGAGAGGCATTGATTTCTTCCAGATCCCGACCACCATTCTGGCGCAGATCGACAGCTCTGTCGGCGGCAAGGTCGCTGTCGACCTTCGAAGCGGAAAGAATCTGGCGGGCGCTTTTTATCAGCCCAAGGGCGTCTTCATCGATCCGGACCTGCTCTCCACCCTGCCGACCCGCTACGTGCATGATGGTCTGGCCGAAGCGGTGAAGTACGGATGCATCGGTGACCGTGAGCTTTTCGAGCTCTTCGAGTCCATCGAGACAAAGGAGGATCTGGAGAAGAATATCGAGGAGATCATCCTGCGGAGCGTCCTGCAAAAGACGAAATTCGTAGAGGAAGACCAGTACGACAATGGCAGCCGGCAGATGCTGAATTTCGGCCATACCATCGGTCATGCCATCGAGCGTTACTTCCATTACAGCACCTACACCCACGGCGAAGGCGTCGCGATCGGTATGAGTCTCCTTTCCGCGCAGAGTGAAAAGCTCGGCTATACAGAGTGCGGATGCACCGACCGCCTGCGTGCTGTCCTGAAGAAGCTCGCGCTTCCGACCGCCATCGGCGTCCCGGCGGAGGAGCTCATCCTGCATGCACTGCACGATAAGAAGCGCCGCGGCAAGGAGATCACGCTGGTCGTCATGAGAAGCATCGGCCGGGCAGAGCTTGTGAAAGTCCCGACAGAAGCGCTCGCTGACTGGATCGTGACGGAATAGAAGAAGGGGTTTAGGGTTCAGGGTTGTGGTGGCGGCTTCGCCGCAAATATAAATTCGGCGCTTTGTGCCGCACCACCTCCGTTGAATCCTCAGAACCTATAGAACCTGCTGAACCTCTTTCACTCGCGATCAAGGGGCGAGTCGCCCCAGGGCTAACCCTGAAGTTTGAAAGCAGGGATGGTTAGTAGCTAGGGATTAGTGGCTAGGGATTAGGAGCCTCGAGTGACTAGTAACTAGTGACTTGAATACCACTTTCGGGCATCGCCCTATTTATACTTTGCGGCGCTTCTGATTTTTATGCGCCGCACCACCACTCCTAACTCCTCACTTCTAACTAGAGAGCAAAGCTTTCATCCCCAATCAAGGGGCTAGCCCCGAACCCTGAACCCTGAACCCTTTCCCCAAGGAGTACCACTATGCATATCACCATCACACCCGCGCCGCTTTCCGGCGTGCTCCGCGTGCCGTCCTCGAAAAGCATGACGCATCGCGAGCTGATCGCCGCTGCGCTTGCCAAGGGGGAAACGACGCTCTCCGGCGTGACCCCGTCACAGGACATCGAAGCCACTGTCCGCATCCTTTCGCTGATGGGCGCGCATTTTACAGAAGAGGCTACCGAAGACGGTCTCACCTTCCATATTTCCGGCGGCCTTTCCCCGCAGGAAGGACGGCTCGAAGCCGATGCAGGAGAGTCCGGCTCGACACTGCGTTTCCTCATCCCGCTCGGTCTTATTTCAGGAAATGTCATCCGCTATGTGGGGCATGGCCGCCTCTCGGAGCGCCCGCTGACACCGTACTACGGGATCTTTGATGAGAAGGGCATTTCCTTCGACAATCGGGGCGGTCTTCCTCTCACGGTCAAAGGGCAGCTTCCCGGCGGGCGCTATGCGCTTCCCGGAGATGTCAGCTCGCAGTTCTTCACCGGCCTCCTCTTTGCACTGCCGCTTGCCGGGGATGACTCCGTACTTATCAGCACGACCACGCTGGAGTCGAAGAGCTATGTCGATATGACACTGGATACGCTTGCCCGTCATGGCATCACCATTCATGAGAAAAGCCCCGAGCATTACGAGATCCCGGGCGGGCAGTCCTACAAGGCGGGCGCATTTGCCGTGGAAGGGGACTACTCGCAGGCCGCCTTCTGGCTAGTCAGCGGTCTCACGGGAGCGGGCATCACGCTGCAGGGACTTTTCCCTGACTCAAAGCAGGGGGACAAAGCGATCCTTACCATCCTTAGCAAGATGGGCGGAGACATCCGCGAAGAGGACGGCATGATCGTTGCTAAGCCATCGAAGACACGGGGGACCGTGATCGATGCCGAAGACTGCCCTGACCTCGTGCCGGCGCTCGCCGCCCTTGCCGCTGTCAGTGAAGGCACGACCGAGATCATTCATGCCTCTCGCGTGCGCCTGAAAGAATGTGATCGTCTCCATGCCATGGCTGTCGAGCTTACGAAGCTCGGCGCGGACATCGAAGAAAAGCCCGACGGCCTCTTGATCCGCGGCCAAGACCATCTCACCGGCGGGCTCGTCTCCTCGTGGAACGATCACCGCATCGCCATGGCCCTTGCTGCGGTCTCTGCGAAATGCAGTGCGCCTCTGACCATCGAAGGCGCGGAAAGCGTTCGGAAATCGTACCCGACATTCTGGGAGGATTTCAAGCGGGTCGGGGGACGGCTTGTGACTGGATGACTTCAGCGCCTCTCTCTGCATACCGCTTGTGCCCTATCCGCCCCTTCGGGGCGCCTTCCCCTCGAGGGGAAGGCTGACGATACGGAAATCCCATCATCTAACATAGCGGCGAAGCCGTCACCACAAGTTTGAAAGCAGGGATTCGGGATGAGTGGCTGGGGATTGGGAGTCCTCAAGAAGTGGAGCAGCCCCTTGGAGAAGGGGCGTGCCAAAGGTGCAGGATGGATGTGCCGCATAGCGGCACCCTTCTAACTAGCGGATCATGCCATTTGGTCCAGACGTTTTACCGTCTATTCCCCCCCCCCTTGAACCTTGAACCTTGAACCTTGAACCCTGAACCCATCAAAGGACATATTCTATGAGCAATACATTCGGACAAAAACTGAAAGTCACCATTTTTGGGGAATCCCATGGCACTGCCATCGGCTGCATCATCGACGGACTTCCCGCAGGGATCTCCATCGACTGGGACGCCGTGCGCCGGGATATGGCGCGCCGTGCTCCGGGCAACAGCGCATTGGCGACCCCGCGCAGGGAGAAGGACGCTTTTGAGATCCTCTCCGGCTATTTCAATGACCGCACGACCGGGACACCGCTCGCGATGGAGATTAGAAATGGCGATCAGCATTCGAAGGACTATGGCATTCTGAAAGACTGTATGCGCCCCGGACATGCCGACTACACCGGACATGTGAAGTATGGCGGATACAATGACTACCGCGGCGGCGGACATTTCTCCGGCCGCATCACCGCGCCCCTGACCTTTGCGGGCTCCATTGCCCGCCAGGTACTCTCTGCCAAAGGCATCCATATCGGCGCGCATGTCACCCGCATCGCGGGGATCGAGGACCGCCGCTTCGATCCTTTGGGAGAGAGCGAGACGACCTTCGCTTCTCTTCGCGAAGAGAAGCTCCCTGTCCTCACCAAGGACATCGGCGAGAAGATGGAAGCCGCCATCCTCGATGCCAAGGCGGAGGGAGACTCCGTCGGCGGCATCGTCGAATGTATGGTGACCGGCCTTCCCGTAGGGCTTGGCGATCCCTTCTTTGATTCGCTGGAGAGCGAGCTGTCTCACATGATGTTCTCCATCCCCGCCGTGAAGGGCATCGAATTTGGAGACGGCTTCGGTCTTGCGGCGATGAAAGGCTCGGCGGCGAATGATGGCATGCACTGGGCGGAGGGGAAGGTGGAAACAAAGACCAACCACAATGGAGGTATCTTGGGCGGTATCTCCGGCGGCAATCCCGTGATCTTCCGCCTCGCCATCAAGCCGACCGCCTCGATCGGAAAACCTCAGCTCACCGTGAACCTCGCCGAAAGGAAGGACACCCTCCTCACCATCGGCGGTCGTCACGACCCCTGCATCATCCCTCGCGCGATCCCTGTCATCGAGACCGCCGCGGCACTTGTCATCTTGGATGAGATACTGGTGACTAGTGACTAGTGACTAGTGACTGGGGAACAACAGTCCCTCTCGCATCGTCATTTCGAGCGAAGCGAGAAATCTTTCTTGCAGACCGATAAACGATGCATGTGCGAAAGCAGAAATACGTATACCAAGGCGTCGTTTTCCTGCCAGTTCTTATGTGATACTGACCGCAGTGCCAGGAAAGACCCTTGGCTACGCTTCCGATGACAACGGCGCGTAAATTCCGCAGCACTTTTAATTTTTATGCGCCGCACCACCATTTCTCATTCAAGCGAAGCTTTCATCCGCAATCAAAGGGCACCACGCCCCACGGGCTAACCCTGAACCCTGCACCCTTTTTTGGAGACATCCTATGACACATACACTCAAAGTCGGCTGCTATGGCGCGAAAGGCTCCTACACCTACGAGGCCATGGAGCAGCAATTCGCCGGCAAGGAACGGGAAGAATCCTATTTCCCTTTATTTGAAGACGTCGTGAAAGCCGTGAAAGACGGCACCATCGACTACGGGGTCCTCCCCATCGAGAATTCCTCGACCGGCGGCATCACCGAAGTCTATGACCTCATCCAGAAATACGACTGTGCCGTCGTCGGAGAGCAGCTGGTGAAGATCGAGCACAACCTTCTTGGCATTCCCGGCGCGACCTTGGACGACATCGACACCGTCTATTCCCATCCGCAGGGCTTCCGCCAGTGCCGCCCCTTCTTCAATGAGCACAGAGACTGGACGCTCGAGCCGTATTTCTCTACGTCTCGGAGCGCAGAGCGCGTCGCCGAAGACGGCAGGAAGAACCAGGCCGCAGTCGCCAGCCGCACCGCAGCTCGCCTCTACGGCCTCTCCGTCCTCGCGGAAAATATTTATTTCAATCAGAGCAACTACACCCGCTTCTTCATCATCGCCCCGAAGATGGAGATCACCGAAGACGCGGACAAGATCACCCTCGTCATCTCCGTCAAGCATGAGCCGGGCGCGCTCTACCACGTCCTGGGCTACTTCTTCTACGGCGGCATGAATATGACGCACCTCGAGTCCCGTCCCATGGAAGGCCATCCCTTCGAGTACTTCTTCCACATCGACGTCAAAGGCCGCATCCACGACCCATCCAACGCACAGACCCTCCACGGTCTCGCCTCCATGTGTACCTACTTCAAGATCCTGGGGAACTATCCGTCCTGCAAGAAATAGCGACGGGCGATGCGTCCTATACTCCCTTTTCTAGGGCGTCCCCCTGCGGAGTAATGCTATTAAGTTAAGCGGCAGAACGTTCTTGGCTCCCCATCGGGGGAGCTCCCCGAAGGGGTGAGGGGGCTACGTAGCGGTATTGCATGAAAGTGTTGGAATATCGATAGCATCGG
>CAVBQN010000090.1:0-8302 GCA_963597545.1 Fusicatenibacter saccharivorans | reverse complement strand
TGCCCCTATTGCCTTCGGCACTTCCCCCGAAGGGGGAAGCAAGACGTTACGTAGTTAACGATTTCCTTAACTTAATAGCATTAGCCATGCGAGGATGGAGTCGAAGGAGCTGTTATTCTTTAGCGAAGATGTTTTCTCCATCCCTGACCACTGTCATAAAAAAGGAAGATCACATCTATGGTACAGAAGAAATGGAAATCACTCATCATGCTGACGATAGCGGCCGCTCTCTGGGGATACGCGGGAGAGGCGGCGCGGGCGGAGGAGCCGGCAGAGATGGCAGTGCCCTCTAAGCAGGAGGCACCGGCAGTCCCTCGCAAAGCGTCGTATACGGCAGAAGACAAGGCGCGCTATGAGGCGCTTCGAGAGAAAAATGAAGGGCGTCTTGCGCCCAAGGAGCGATTTCTCACGACGACGGCACAGAAGGTCGTGCTGACATTTGGCGGTCTTACGAGAAAAGAGTCGGTGGAGAATATGCTGGCCCATCTGGACCGGATGGGCGTGAAGGCGACATTCTTTGTGACGGAGCTTGAACTCAGGAAGTACACGGATACAGTGAGGGAAATCGCAGCGCGCGGCCATGAGCTGGGGCTGGGCCTTCGCACGGGGACGGACGGTGATTTCTATGAGACATGCGCGCAGATCGAGCGTCTGCAGAAAAACATACAGCGTCTCTTGGGAGTGCGTCCAGTGATCGCCCGTCAGGTCTTCGGTACGGAAAGTCCAAGGGTGAATGAAGCGGCGAGCGCGATGGGCATAGAGCTTCTGGGACAGACCGTGAACATGGTGCAGACGAAAGACAAAGAAGCAAAGAAGGTCTCAGACATTTCAGACCATCTTTTCGGGAAATACGTCCTCGCGATGGGGCGGGGGCAGATCATCTACGGACGTCTCGATTTCCTGGACAATCCCACGCTTACGGGTGACCTCTTGGACTGGATCAAAAAGAATAAAGTGGATAGCGCGACATACGCTACGCTCTTGGACTCTCCGGCGGCGAGTGCAGAAAATGATTCCTCCTATTGCATGGGGGCCGTCCGGGAAGTCCTTGAAGACGAGGCACATCGCTGGATATATCCTGTGCCAGAGGAGAAGGTACTTTTTTCTCTTCGAGGAGAGAGTCGAAGGAAACCAGTGACAGACCGGCTCTTCTTCCATGAGTTCTCTATGCGCTACATCGGCTCTCCGAAAGTGACGGAGACAGATCGCATCCGCGGTTTCTCAGAGACAGAAATGGAGCAGATGGATCATACAGGTATCGTCAAAGACGTCAGCGACAATACCATTTTCCTCACGTTCGATGACTGGGGGACGGACGTTTCGCTGAATCATCTGCTCTATGTCCTTCGCAAGCATCACGCGAAGGGGACTTTTTTCATCATCACCTGGAATGTGAAGAACAACCCGAATCTGCTGCGCGCCATCGCAGAAGGCGGGCATGACATCGCTTCTCATACGAATCGACACCGCCCTATGGTGTGGCAGACCTCGAATTACGGCGGCAACATGACGCCGATGACGGAGGAGGAGTATGCAGAGGATGTGAGGATATCCTATCAAGAGCTGGAGAAGACGGTGGGGGATGTCATGGTCGATGGGAAACCGGCGCTGACACACTATTTCCGCCCGCCGACGCTTGCCATCAGCAAAAGCGGTATCAAATCTATCATGGATGCGGGATTCAGCTATATCGTTTCAGGCTACGAGAGTACGGATGACTATGCCACACCATCGCTGCAGGCGATGATCGGGGCGATTTCCCATGGGATCTATGATGAGGAAGGAAATGTGCGTAAAGGGTCCATCCTCATCATGCACATGACGGATAAAGCGGAGTACACGGCTGAGGCGCTGGATTATATCCTCACCGTGAATGATGCGAGGGATGACAATGACCCGAAGAAATTCAAGACGGGCCGCCTCTCGGATCACCTGAAGGAAGGCTATGACCAGTCGAGAGAGACGACCGAGGATTTCGAGAAGCATCTGTCATACAAGGGCAGCTGTGGGCATTGACAGTGACTGGTGACTGGTGGCTAGTGACTAGTGACTAGTGACTAGCGACTTGTGACTAAGAGACTGAGAGAGTAGGAGACTGGGAGGCGTCAGATATCAGACATAAGAGGTAAGAAGTCAGAGGTCTGAAATCTGAAGTCTGAAGTCTAATCCCTAATCCCTAATTCCTAGTCACCAGTCCCTAGTCACCAGTTACTTTTTTCAAATTCCCTCTTGACAACTTATGAACTAGGAAGTAAAATAATCACAATCTAAAACCCAATACCCCCAAAGAAAGCTATGAACGAGACAAAAAGTACTTGATTCCTTCTAAAGAGAGCCGATGGATGGTGAGAATCGGTGAAGAGCCTTGTATAATATCCCTCGAGAGCCCTTGTCGTGAATTGAGTAATGACAGGCGTTTCATTCACGTTACGAATAAGACTGCTAAGTACAATGTAGGGTGGTACCGCGAGACTTCGCCCCTATCTTCGAAAGAAGATAGGGGCTTTTTTATTACCCGCATTGACTTGGCATAGAGTGAAATATCGGAGTGGTACCGCGTTCGCGCCTCCGCTGGCAGAAAAGCCGGCGGAGGCTTTTTATTTCCTCATACGATCTTTCGGGGTGGAGTAGCAAATTTTTGAAAGAGGTAGAAAATCATGCAGAAAAAATGGCTCAAAGGAATGGCAGCAGTTATGGCAGCAGCAGCACTGGCAGGCGCATTCGCAGGCTGCGACGGAGATAAGAAAGCAGCTTCTGGCAGCGCAGATGCAGGCAAGACCGTAAAACTCGGTTTCATCACCGCTTACACCGGCCCAGGCGCAGCTTACGGCGTCGCTATGAAGGAAGGCACCGAACTTGCTGTCGAGGAAATCAACAAGAACCCGAACACCAAGGTCAAGATCGATCTCAAAGTCTACGATACCAAGCTCGTCAAGAACGAAGCCATCAACGCTATGAAGAAGTGCATCGAACAGGATAAAGTCCTCGCCATCGAAGGCCCGATGACCACCGGCGAAGCGATGGCGGCTGACCCGATCGCCCAGCAGTCCAAAGTCGCTGTCTTCGGCACCGGCACCACCGGCCCGAAAGTCACTGAAATCGGCGACTATGTATTCCGTAACGCCATCCCGGGCAAAATGAACATCCCGCAGGTGGTCGAAAAAGCACAGAAGAAACTGGGCTTCAAGAAGATCGCTATCATGTACTCCAATAACAATGACCAGATGGTCGGTGAACACCAGTTCTATCTGGAAGCCTGCAAGAAACTCGGCCTCGAAATCGTTGCGGATGAAACCTTCGCAGACAAGGATACCGACTTCTCCGCTCAGCTGACCAAGATCCAGGCAGCAAACCCGGATGTCATCGCTGTCGCAGGTCTTTATCAGGAAGGCGCTCTCATCGTGAAGAAAGCGCGTGAAATGGGAATGAACCAGTACATCCTCGCAGGCAACGGCTTCAACAGCCCGGAATACATCAAACAGGCTGGCGAAGCAGCTGACCGCACCGTCGTAGCTACTCCGTGGAACCCGGAAAGAAAGACCGACAAGGCACAGAACTTCCGCAAAGCGTATGTGGCTAAATACGGCCATGAACCGGATCAGTTCGCCGCTCAGGCCTATGATGCCATGTATGTCCTCCATCAGGCCGTAGAACAGTCCGGCACCACCACCGATCGCAAGAAATTCCGCGATACTCTGGCTAAGATCAGCGACTTCGAAGGCGCTACCGGTAAATTCGCATTCGATGAAAACCGCGATCCGAAGATGGACCTCGCAGTCCTCGAAGTCAAGGGCGGCAAGTGGGTACCGCTCGGAGAATAATGGGGTTTTCCATTATCCTTTGATGACTCAGCTTGGATGAATGAGCCAACAGGTTCCGTAGTTCCATAGAATCTATTGAACCGGTATACATTGACGGTCAGCCTTAAGGCATTCCATATCCGCGTTTTTCAGGACATAGAGACTTGGGCTGGCCATTTTCATTAGCGGGAAGCAGAAGGGAATAAAAGCGGCGGACACGGATCATAGGGGGCTAAATGACTTGCACGATGTCATCAGCGTATGGCCCGCCATCCCGTTCGCACTTCAGAAGTCGCAGAATCTGTTGGATCTGATCCCTGATCACCATTCACAAAAAATCTCAGTACTCTACAGGAGGGCAATCATATGACAAATCAAAATGGGAATAGACGCAGTACCTTTTCCGGCAAAATGGGGTATGTGCTGGCTGTCGCAGGCAGCGCTGTCGGCCTCGGGAATATTTGGAGATTCCCGTACCTTGCTGCAGAGTATGGCGGAGGCATCTTCCTCCTGACCTACCTTCTGCTGGCCGTCACCTTCGGCTATACGATGATCGTTTCTGAGACCGCGCTCGGACGTGGCACGAGAAAGAGTCCGGTTGGAGCTTTCCATCATTTCGGGAAGAACGGTTTCTTTACCGCAGGGGGCTGGATCAATGCCGTCATTCCGATGCTGATCCTGCCGTACTACAGCGTCATCGGCGGCTGGGTCACCCGTTACCTCTTCGAATACCTCGCCGGTGATACGAAACTGCTTGCGACGGATACCTTTTTCGGCGCCTTCGTTTCTGACGGCATGGCGGCTGAATTCTGGTTCATCGTTTTCACCGCCGGCGTCCTTGCCATCATTCTCGCCGGCGTCAAGAATGGTATTGAACGTGTATCCAAAATCATGATGCCGGTACTCATTGTGCTCGCGATCATGGTGGCCGGCTACTCCGTCACGCTGCCCGGTGCATGGGCAGGCGTCACCTACTTCATGGTGCCAAACCTGGAACATTTTTCCTGGATGACGGTCGTTTCTGCGATGGGGCAGATGTTCTACTCTCTTTCTGTCGCGATGGGGATCCTCTATACATATGGATCTTATATGAAGAAGGAATTTGATCTGGAGCATGCGACCTTTCAGGTCATCGCTTTCGACTCAGGGATTTCGGTCCTCGCCAGTCTTATGATCATCCCGGCAGTTTTTGCCTTCTCCGGCGGCGATCCGTCAATGCTGAATGCGGGCCCGTCTCTCATGTTCATCACCATCCCGAAAGTCTTTGCCAGCATGGGGCTTGGTACCCTCGTGGGTGTCGTATTCTTTACACTCGTCCTCTTTGCTGCTCTTACCTCAGCGATTTCTCTGGCAGAAACCAGCGTCTCCACCTTCCAGGATGAATGCGGTTGGAGTCGTAATTTCTCGACCTTTGCGGTCTTCATTCTGATGATCGTGCTGGGCTCTCTCTCTTCGCTCGGATTCGGCCCTCTTGCATCCTTCACCATCTTTGGCATGGATATTCTTACCTTCTTTGATTTCCTGACGAATTCCATCATGATGCCGGTCTCGGCCTTTGCGACCTGCGTCCTCATCGTGGTGACTGTCGGCATCAAGTGGATCGAGAACGAAGTGAAGCAGTCTTCGACATTCCGCTATGAATGTGTCTATGGTCTTTTCGTCCGCTTCCTTGCTCCGATCTGTCTGGCTGTTATTTTCATCTCCTCCCTTGCCAATGTACTGGGATTCATTCATATGTAGCAGATGAAACTTGATTCAAAGATTTTCCTCGCTTCTGTGTAAAACGACTATTAACAAATCTCTCATGTGGTGCTATAATACATAGTATCACATGGGGCTATAGCTCAGTTGGTCAGAGCGCTTCGCTCACATCGAAGAGGTCTCCGGTTCGAACCCAGATAGTCCCACCAAACTACAATGATACGAATACCCCGCTCTTACAGGATCCTGCAAGGCGGGGTATTCGCTTGTATAATGAGTTCTGATTTCTAGCACATCCCCACTACAACCAACTTGCTCCTGTCATCTTACGGCATGGCGAGCTTCTTATCCTGTAAATGAAGCAGATAGGATCGGCGTCGTCGATCGCCGAAACTGCGATCCATATAAACAAGATGGCGAGCTGCAGCGTGGAGAGGCCGCATCTGTAACTCGCCATATGCAAGAAATTGCAAAAAGCATCTTGCATATTTCTCTCATGTCGTGTATAATACATTCATCTGACATGGGGTTATAGCTCAGCTGGTTAGAGCGCTTCGTTGACATCGAAGAGGTCTTTGGTTCGAATCCAAATAGTCCCACCATGAAAAAACCCGCCACAATGGCGGGTTTTTGTGCTATATAAAGGAAGGTGACGGGAAATTGCGAGTAACGGTCATCAAGCTGACTCATGCCCGAAATCAGGCCAATGGTGAAAGAGTGGCTTACGGAATGTCCCGTTTCATGCTTTTCGAGTCTCTTAGTTTCTCTTTTTTTAGCCTCCTTTTCATTCCAAGGACTGCCCCTGAAAGCGTATTTTGCTCCTTTTTATAATAACAGGTGATATCCATGCATCTTATCGCTATTCTTCTCGTTATGACAGCAGGCATCATGTGGGCGGGGTGCGGGCTTGCGGCGCAGGATTTTTTCCAAAAAAGTACACATGATTCGATGGATCTTACGGTCTTCCGCATGTTTTGTGCGAGCGGTATCATGCTGCTTGTGACCATTGCCAAAGGACAGCTGAAAGACAGCTGGCGGAAGCTGGGGCAGCAGCCATCTCTCTGGTGGGGACTGATCTTCTATGGTGTAGTCGGTCTGATGCTGATGCACTATACCTACTTTGCTTCGATCGCCGCCGGAAATGCGGCGGCAGCAACGGTCATCCAATATACCTGTCCGGCGATGGTGATCCTTTGTGTCTCCTTTCAAAAAAGACGGCTGCCGCTGGCAGGGGATCTCGCGGCCGTCGTACTGGCGATCATCGGAGTCCTTCTTCTGGTGACGGGCGGAGATGTGAGTCGTCTCTCGGTACCTGCAGATTGTGTGTATCTGGGGCTGGCTTCCGCGGTCTTCTTTGCGATCTGCTGTGTATTTCCGAAGCGCTTCATCGGTGTACTGGATAATTCCTTCGTCCTCGCGCTGGGCATGTTCACCGGAGCCGTGGCTTCCTATATCATCAATCCCATGGGGGACTTCTCCGGCTTCTTTGCTCCGGAAGTCCGCTTCGATATTTTCTGGATCGTCGTCCTTGGAACGGCGCTATCTTTTACCTGCTACAATGCGGGGCTTCGATTTCTTCCTGCCTCACAGGCTTCCGTCACTGCGACCATCGAACCGGCGGTCTCTGTCATTGCGTCTTATTTCATCTTTCATACCCATTTCAATTTTGTCCAGGGCTTTGGCATTCTGCTTGTTCTCCTTGCTATTGCAGCGCCGGGCATTTTTGAAAATGAAAAGACGGCAGGAGAATGATCAGCGGATAGAGAGCAGGTACTACGCCTATATGATACCTGAACGCGATGGTTTAAAAAGTCCTTTGCTTTTTTCTTAGGAGCATCTGTCATGTCCCATTCCTCGAATCATTTCGCGATCGCTATGGTCGTCTTAGCCGGCATTATGTGGGCCGGAAGCGGCATCGGGGCGCAGAATTTCTTCGAGAAGTGCTCTATGAATGCCATGGAGCTCACGGCTTTTCGCATGATGGCAGCCGGATGTATCCTGATCGGGGTGACGGTATGGCAGGGAAAGATGAAAGAAAGTCTTATATGCCTTCGAAAGAAGCCGCGGCTGTGGATCGATATTGTGATCTACGCCATCGTGGGCCTCATGCTGATGCACTATACCTATTTCGAGGCGATTGCGTATGGCAATGCCGCTACGGCGACTGTCGTGCTTTACAGCTGTCCTGCCATGGTCATCTGCTACAATGCCATCCGTCATCGCAAGCTGCCATCGAAAGAGGAGGTCATCACGGTCTTTCTGGCTGTCGGAGGCACCTATCTTCTTGTGACAGGCGGTGATCCCGCAAAGCTCAGTGTTTCCTTTCTCTGTATAGCGCTTGCGTTATTCAATGGGGTGGTTTATTCCTTCGCTTCGATTTACCCGAAGCACATCTTTCTTCAGGTGGATAAGACCTTCGTCCTCGCTGTCAGCATGATCATCGGAGCGCTGGCCTGCTGGGCCTTTGTCCCGCAGATCGACTGGCTCGCCTTCTTCGATCCGCATATCTTCTTCGGCGTCGCATGGATCGTCCTCTTCGGTACGGTCACGGCCTTCCTCTTATATAATGCAGGCCTCATGTATCTGTCCCCGCAGCAGGCGCTCATCACGGCGGCAAGTGAACCGGCGGCCTCCGTCATCCTTTCCTGCCTTATCTTCGGCATGAGCTTCGTCGGTTTGCAGCTTATCGGAATCCTGATGGTCATTCTTGCGATCGTGATGCCGGCGGTGGATCTGGGGAAACACTGATTCAATCGCAGAGTCAGATTCTACAAGAATTTTTATACATAGCTTCGTCATAG
>CAVBQN010000089.1:0-8351 GCA_963597545.1 Fusicatenibacter saccharivorans | reverse complement strand
TATTGCCTTCGGCACTTCCCCCGAAGGGGGAAGCAAGACGTTACGTAGCTAACGATTTCCTTAACTTAATAGCATTACCCGATGGGGAAGGCAAAGAGGAGGCGGCTTCGCCGCAAAAAAGAAAGCCAACCCCGCCTCGCTGCGCTCGGCAGCCCCTTCCAAGGGAAGGGGCTCGCGTGGACGCTCCCTCTCTCCTATGGGGAAGGCTACGAAACGAGAACACCGCTATCTCCTTTTTTGCCGCATTTTTTAGATCTTAGTATCCTTTTTTCTTGTCGACTTCGTTCATGAGTTTATCTCCGCGGGCGAAGGCGACAAAGTTCATCTGGAGGAGGCTGGTGAGCTTGTCCCAGAAGTCGGGAACCATGGAGGCGATGTGCGGGGTCATGATGACATTGTCCATCTGCCAGAAGGGGTGATCGCCGGGGAGGGGCTCTTTCGAGAAGACGTCCATGCAGGCACCGTCGATTTCTTTCTGCGAGAGGGCGTCAATGAGGGCGGCTTCATCGACGACGGAGGCACGGGCGATATTGATGAAGAGGGCGGATCTCTTCATGAGGGTGAATTCCTTCTGCCCGAAGAAGTGATCTGTCTCGGGCGTCGCAGGGAGGGCGGCGATGACGATGTCGGCCTCCGGGAGGACTTCGGCGAGCTGGTCTTCGAGGTAGACATGGTCAGCGAACATTTCTGTAGAGAGGTGTTTCTTTACGGCGAGGATGCGGGTCTCGAAGACTTTCGCTCGCTGGGCGATGGCGCGGCCGATGCTGCCGAAGCCTACGATGAGGATGGTCTTGCCGAAGAGGGTGTCGCCGCGGGGGCGTATCCATTCATGGGCGCTCTGGTGGCGGACGGCGTCTGGGATGCGGCGCATCCATGCGAGGAGCAGGGCGAGGGTGTGCTCGGAGACGGCGCGGTCGTGGACGCCGTGGGAATTCGTGAGGTGGATGGGGCGTGAGAGCATGGAGGGGGAAAGGAGGCGCTCGACGCCGTCAGAGAGGGAGTGTACCCAGCGGATGTTTGGCCCGGCGGCGAGGATGGGCTCTGCGTCCTGGAAGCCCCACATGGCGATGGCGTCGGCGTTTGCGACATGGGGGATGGCTTCTTTCGGTGATTTGTAGGATTCGACGATAGCACCGGGAACGGCTTTTTTCAGGGATTTGATTTTGTCTTCGGAGAGGGTATTGATGATGACAAGTTTCATGATGGGGCTCCTTTCATTTTCAAAACTTTTCCTTATTATAGCATGGTTTAGGACGCAGGGGTTGGGGTTGTGCTGGCGGCTTCGCCGCCCCAAAAGGAAGCCAACCCCGCCTCGCTGCGCTTGGCAGCCCCTTCCAAGGGAAGGGGCTCGCGTGGACGCTCCCTCCTTCCTATGGAAGGAGGTGCCCCGAAGGGGCGGAGGTTGGATGGGGATGGCGGTATGAAAGAGAGCGGGAAAGATCGTCTCAAGTACGCCATTAACGAAAGCACCCTATCCACCGCTGACGCGGTCCCCCTTCCCCATTGGGGAAGGCTGCGATACGAGGATACCGCTTTTCTCGACACAACGCCTTTCCCCATGGGGAAGGTAAAGAGGAGGCGGCTTCGCCGCCCAAAAAGGAAGCCAACCCCGCCTCGCTGCGCTCGGCAGCCCCTTCCAAGGGAAGGGGCTAGCGTGGATACTCCCTCCCTCCTTCCTATGGAAGGAGGTGCCCCGAAGGGGCGGATAAGGATAAAATGTTCTGCCGTTCTCTGTAAAAGTATTTACGAATCCAGTATAATAAAACAAATGATATAAACGGGCTGGGGGCTTGTAACGTCTTCGGGTGTCACTCCCCTTCAGAACCGTTAGAACCTGCTGCATCTATATTCCTTTTTTCAAGGAGGCACTATGTTATCTGACTGGCTTCATTCGAAGCATATGAAATATATTTCCTTCGCTGTCCTGCTTTTTCTCTTGATGGGGGGCATTTATGTCTATACCCATCGCGGGGGGCAGGGGGTGAAGAAGGCCGAGGTGCGTCCGACGGTGAAGGTCGTGACGCTTGTGCGGCAGGATATGATGAAGCGGATCGTGCTCTCGGGGGAGACGGTGCCGAAGGCTTCGGTGGATATTTCTCCGAAGTATGCTGGCCGTATCGCGGAGGTGGCGGTGGATCTGGGGGATGCGGTGTCTCTTGGAGATGTGCTCCTTCGTCAGGATACGAAGGATGTCTCGATCTCTATCGGAGAGAACCGCGCTGGCAGCGCGCAGGCAGCGGCTGAGGCGGTGACGAGCCGTGCAGAGTATGACGCGGGGACGATGAAGGCGCAAAGTGACTATGAGAATGCGCTGACGACGTATGAACGTTACCAGCAGCTTTTCGATGAGGGGGCGGTGTCCCGTCAGGATCGCGATGACAGGTATCGCGCGATGATGGAGGCGAAGGCGGCACTCGAAGGTCTGACGAGCCAGTCTGTCGGCGGCCGTCCGGCGGTGATCGCCGGTAAGGAGGCGGCTGCGGAGAAGGCGCGTTATGCGGTGGAGGCGCTCACGAATCAGCAGGCGGACATGACGCTTCTTTCTCCTCTTTCCGGTATCGTAAGCTATCGGAGGGCAGAAGCGGGCGAGTGGGCGACGGCAGGAGAGAAGCTGCTCACGGTCGTCGATACGAGTGAGCTGTATCTGGACTGTCAGGTCGCGGAGCAGGATGTTGGGATCCTGCAAGAGGGGATGAGTTTGGATGTGTCGATCGATTCGCTCGGGGAGTCGGTGAAGGGGACGATCCGCTATATCAGTCCGGCGATGGATGCGGATACGCATGCGTACAAGGTGCGTCTCGTACTCGCAGATCCCGCAGCGCAGATCCGCGGCGGGATGTTTGGCAGGACGGAGGTGACGGCGATGCAGAAGAAGGATGTGCTCCTCCTTCCGAAGACGGCTGTCATCGATCACAATGGGAAGAAATTGGTCTATGTGGTGGATGAGGATGGCCGCGCAGAAGAGGTGCCTGTCACGCTCGGCGTTTCCAATGATGAGATGGTGGAGATCCGGAGCGGTCTGGCAGCTGGCGAGAGGGCGGCTGTGACGAATCTGTCTAAGCTCAAAAATGGAATGGTCGTAGAGGTGAAGGACTAGGGGTTAGCCTCTAGGGTGTACCGTCCCTTGATTGTTTGCGAAAGAGGTTCAACAGGTTCTATAGGTTCAGCGGGGGTGGTGCGGCGCATAAAAATATAGAAGCGCCGCGGAGTATACATAATGGCGATGCCCGAAGGCTGGCATTCCAGTCACTAGCCACTCATCCCTGCTTTCAAACTTTTTGAGGATACCCTTTTCCGTATCGTCATCCCGAGCGCAGCCCTCGATCTTTCTTGCACTCAGGTCAGGATCACATAAGCACTGCAGGGAAACGACGCCTAGGTGCTATGTATTTCTCCTTTTACACATCCTTCGTTTATCGGTCTGCAAGGAAGATTTCTCGCTTCGCTCGAAATGACGATACGGGAATCTGATGTCTAGTCCTTGGTGACCAATCCCTAATCCCTAGCCACTCATCCCTAGCTACTAATCCCTAGTCACTAGCCACTAGTTCCCAGCGTCCTTCTTCACTCTTTGATCGATATCAAAATCACTGACGACACGTTCACCGCGATCCTTCCGGATCCCCTGATTCAGCGCCTCGGTATAGGCTCTGCCATCCTCTTCGGAGGACAGCTCATAAATGACCGTATTTCCGCAGCAGATCCGATCTCCCTCGAGGATGGCATCGGGGACATGCCCTGCGTGATAGAGCTTCACGAGCTTGCCCGCGGTGAGATAGAGACGCTCCTTCTGGCTGTACGCATTGTCCGAAACGGGTGAGAAGGCTTTCTCCCCATTCACCACGATCCAGTCATCCTTGACCTCGACATGCCTGCCGGAGTACGCATTCATCCATTTGAGATTCTTATGGATGCGGTCACTGGTCTTGGGGTGATTGCCCGGAGCAAGGACCGCCTTGATGCCTGACGGCGAGCTCTCGCCGTATTTCGCGCGCAGCACTTCCATGGACGCCGCACCGCCTCCCGGATTATAGCCCGCCTCGACCAGGTACTGGAAGCCCCAGTCATCCGCCTGCTTTTCCTGATCCTTGGTAAAGACCGCATTCGACACATAGTTCGCCGCGATATTTCCCAGAAGGTACTCGCCATACGAGGCGTCTCCGAGATAAATATTCAGCGCCGTCACCAGCCCCACACGCTTCTTGAGGCCGCTCACGCTGTGTCGCTTCTCGCCGTGAGCGATCTCATGCGCCATGACGTAGGCCAGCTCATCATCATCCATCTGATCGAGCGTCCCCTTATTCACGCAGAGCACACCGCCTAAGCTGGCAAACGCATTGATGTCCTCGCTCGGCGACACGTAGACCTTGTAATCCCGCAGCACATGCCCCGTATCCTTCAGATTCTGGTATACGGTCTGCACACGGTTATCCGCTTCCGCCGAGTCATAGACGCCCGTCTCCTGCTGGCACTGATCCAGAAGCTGCAGCTGGTTGTGATCGTCCATTTTGGAGTAGTAGCTGGAAATGAAAACCATCGCCGCCGCGCCATACAGGATCTTCTCCGCCGTCGACGCCGCATACGCTGTCATCGGATACGCCATGGGCGCCGCCACACAAGTGAGCGCCAGAGCCGCAGAGATACTGCGTTTCTTCCATGATCTCATAGAAACACCTCCTCATCATGATCGTGTCATTCTTCTGGTCATATTGTACCACAAAAAGGGGGCGGGTTCAGGGTTAGCCCAAGGGGCGGGTCGCCCCTTGATTGGGGATGAAAGCCTCACTTGAATTAGAAATTAGAAATTAGAAATGAGAAATGGTGGTGCGGCGCATAAAAATATAGAAGCGCCGCGGAGATTTGAAACTAGCGGTTCTCTCGTATCGCAAACCTAATCCCTAGCCACTCATCCCTAGCTACTAATTCCTAGTCCCTAGTCACCAGTCACTAGTCACCAGTCACTTCTCTCTCTGGAAGAAAAGGAAGATCATCGGGATGACGAGGAGCGTGAAAAGGGTCGAGGTGATGAGGCCGCCGATGATGACCCAAGCCATAGAGCTTCGTGTCTCCGAGCCGGCTGTCAGTGCGAGGGCTGTCGGGAGCATGCCGACGATCATGGTGAAGGTCGTCATGAAGATCGGGCGCAGACGCGCACGGCCGGCCGCTATGACAGCCTCTTTCGCCGCCATGCCGTGCTGATGCATGAGCGTCAGCGTATAGTCAAGGAGCAGCGTGCCATTCTTCGCGACCACGCCGTCCATGACGATGATCCCGATCATGGAATAAATATTGATGGTGTCATTCATGAGGAAGAGGAAGAGGAGCGAGCCGATTAGACCGAAAGGCAGCGAGAACATGCGGATGAAAGAGGTCTTTACCGATTCATAGAGGACGGAGAGGATCATGTACACGAGGAGCATCCCCATGAGAAGCGCCGACAAAAGTTCTATGAAGCTTTCACGCATACTGTCAGCCTGTCCGGAGAATCGGAAATTCACCGATTTCGGAAGCCCCGTCTGATTGAGATCCTTCGTGAAACGCTGGATGAGCCCATTCAGATCCTGCCCGCCGGGATTTGCGCCGATGATGACAGCGCGCTGCTTGTCCGTACGCAGGATGGTGATCGGCCCCGTTTCATCTTTGAGCTCCGCCACATCAGACATGCGGACGATGCCCGCCTGCCCTTTGATCGGGATCGCCGCGAGGTCACTTGTCCTGTACGACTCTCCGCCCTTGAAATAAACATTGATATCCGTGTCATTGCCGTTATTTTGCGGATCATTCGGCAGGACGCCCGCGCCTGCGCCGCTGATCGCGGACGACAGCGTGTCATAGAGAGAGCCGACCGTGACGCCGTAGTGTTTCAATTTCTCACGGTCAGGGATGAGGGATATCTCCGGCAGCCCTTCCTGATACGTACAGCTGACGTCCGTCACGCCGTAGGCGCCGCTCTTCAGCATCTGCTGCGCCATCTCGGAGGCACGGATAAGATCAGCCATGTCATTGCCGCGCAGCTCCAGGCGGAAGGCGCCCCCGCCATTTCCCAGACCACCGCCGGCAGTACCGGAGACAGACGCCTGATCCTCCTTGATGCGGACATCGCCGTCTGTGATATTGTCATCGATCCATGTGCGCATCTCGTTTGTGATAGACCAGATATCACGGCTGCGATCCTGCCGATCGACAAGAGAGACGCGGATACGGCCGGAATTCACCCCGCTGCCCCCGCCGACCATCGCCATGTAGGACTTCACCTCAGGCACCTCGGCAAGGTAGCTCTCGAGCTTCGTCGTGACAGCATCCGTGCGCTCGACAGACGCATCCGTCGGGAGCTGGATCTTCACATTGAAGCCGCTCTCATCCGTGCGCGGCATGTACTCCATCCCGATCCAGCCGAGCGGCACCATCGCCATGAAAAGGAAGAAGGCGATGGCGACACCGCCGAAGAGCTTCTTCTTATGCCTAAAGCTCCAGGCGATGGCCTCTCCGTATGCATCCTCCATCCTCTGCTCGATCTTCTCCACCGTGCGCCAGAGCTTCGTATCCGGGACATGTACGCCGTTCTTGAAAAATTTCGATGCCAGCATCGGTGTCAGCGTGAAGGAGATGAACAGGGAAAAGAGAGAAGCAAAAACGATCGTGAGACCGAACTGCTTGAAAAACTGCCCCGTCATGCTCGACATGAAAGCGATCGGGAGGAAAACCACTACATCGCAGAGCGTGATCGCAATGGCGGCCATGCCGATCTCCATACGCCCTGTTACCGCCGCCTCCTTTGCGTCCTCCCCCTTGGCCAGATGGCGGTGGATATTCTCCAAAACAACGATCGAGTCATCGACAAGGATCCCTACACAGAGCGTCATCCCCATGAGCGACATCATATTGAAGGAAAAGCCTGCCATGTACATGACGAAGAATGTGGAAATGAGCGACGTCGGGATCGCGATGATGACAGACGCCGTCGAGCGCCAGCCACGCAGGAAAAAGAAGAGCACGAGCCCCGTCGTGATGAGCCCTTCGATGAGCGTCGAAAGCGTATTATGGAGCGCCGTGCGCACGTAGTCCGCCGAATCATTCACTACGACGAACTGATAGTCCGGATACTCCGCCCGCATATTCTCCAAGACCTTCATCACACCATCTGCCGTCGAGACGAGATTGGCATTGCTGTTCTTATAGATGGAAATCCCGATGGCATCCTGTCCATTGATGCGCGCAAAGCGCGACACTCTCTGGTCCTGACGCACAACCTCGCCCACCGCGGAGATCGGAATCACCGCGCCATTTCCGCAGGTGAGATGGATCTTGCGGATATCCTCCACCGTATCATACTGCGCCGAGAGACGGATCTGCGTCTGGCGCGTATCCGTGTAGGACGAGCCCGCCGGAGCCAGCTTATTCTCCTTCTTCAAAGTGGAAATGATATCATTCATCGTGATGCCGTAGTAGGCGAGCTTGTCGCGGTCCACCTTCACCGCGATCTCCTTGCTTCGCCCCCCGTGCAGCTCCACATCCGATACACCGTCTGCCTTCGTGAAATCATTCGTGAAGGTATTATCCGCCATGGAATACATCTCATCCAGCGGATGGCTCGACAGTACCGCCAGATCGATGATCGGCGCCGCATCCATATCGCGCTTCTCTACGATAGGATCATCCGCATCATCCGGCAGCTTTCTGCGGATACGGTTCACCTTCTCCGACGCATCGATCGCCGCCGCGTCCGCATCCGCATCGAAATTCAGCTCCAGCGTCACATCCGAACGCCCCGTGCGCGACTTCGACGTGATGTGCTTCACATTCGACACCGAAGACAGCGCATCCTCCAAAGGCTTCGTGATCTGCTGCTCCACCGACTCCGCGTCCGCGCCATCATAGCGCACCGACACGATGACATAGGGCACATTGATATTCGGATACAGCTCCACACCGATGCGCCAATAGCTGTACAGCCCAAGCACCACGAAAAACAGCACGATCATAAAAATGCCGATCGGGTGCGTCACGGAATACCGGGTCAGATTGAATGACTTCATGCATGCCTCCGGAAATAACGATGGAAACGGGAACTAAGTGACTAGTGACTAGTAGCTAGGGATTAGGGGCTAGGGATTGGTCAGCAGGGACTAGGGGACCAAGAGACATCAGATTCCCGTATCGTCATTTCGAGCGAAGCGAGAAATCTTCCTTGCAGACCGATAAACGAAGGATGTGTAAAAGGAGAAATACATAGCACCTAGGCGTCGTTTCCCTGCAGTGCTTATGTGATCCTGACCTGAGTGCAAGAAAGATCGAGGGCTGCGCTCGGGATGACGATACGGAAAAGGGTATCCTCAAAAAGTTTGAAAGCA
>CAVBQN010000088.1:0-8371 GCA_963597545.1 Fusicatenibacter saccharivorans | reverse complement strand
GAGAACTGAGTCGAAGGATCTAAGTGCCGCGAAGTATAAAAACAGCCTTCCCCTCTAGGGGAAGGTGCCCCGCAGGGGCGGATAGGGGGACTATGGCATGAAAGACAGCTGGGATAAGGTTTCCCGGTTACTCCTATGAGAGCTGCAAGTCCCCGCGGCAGATGGAACGCGAAAATGAGATGATCGTTATTTCACATCGCCTTTTTCTTTTCTTTGGCAGGTATGCTATAATGAGGAACACATTAGGAGAGGGGACTCTGGCGGACGGGGAGCAGACTTCGATCTTGCTTCCGGCGGTTCCAGCGGGCTTGGTAGACAAAAAGGACAGATCGTGTGATAGATTTCACAGAAATGAATAGAGGTACTCATCATGGATAGAGAAGACTTGGATCAGCAGCTGAAAGAGCATGGGGAAGCCATGCAGAAAGAGATCACCGGATCCCGCAAGGGACGCATGAAGCTCTTCGCCGCAGCACTTGCTCTGCTCGTCATCGGCGGCGCGGGAGGCTGCTTCTTCGGCGAGTTTCCCCAGATTCCGAAGAAGGACGGTGCTTCTTCCTCGTACCAGGTACCGCAGGGGGCGGATAAGAAGCTGCCGGAGCTGCCGGCCATCCGCAATACGGCGATCGTGCAGGCGGTGAAAGAGGTCGGGCCGGCGGTCGTCGGCATCACGACCAAGGTATATGACCGCGATATGTTTAACCGCCGCGTCGAAGTGGGGCAAAGCGTAGGCTCGGGTGTGGTCTTTGACAAGAAAGGCTACATCGTGACGAATAACCACGTCGTCTCCGGCAGCAAGGAGGTCAATGTCTCGCTTTCTTCCGGAAAGACAGTTTCCGGCAAAGTGGTGGGGACGGATCCGTCGACCGATCTTGCTGTCGTCAAGATCGAAGGCAGTGACGATCTCCCCGTAGCTTCTTTGGGAGACTCTGATGGCTTGCAGGTCGGAGAAACGGCGATCGCGATCGGGAATCCATTGGGCCTTGAATTTCAGGGAACCGTAACGGTCGGCGTCATCAGCGCATTGAACAGAAGCCTCGATGATATCGACCAGCGTTTCAAGCTCATTCAGACCGATGCAGCCATCAATCCGGGCAACTCCGGCGGGGCACTCGTCACCGCTGATGGAAAGGTCGTCGGGATCAATAGCGCGAAGATCGCGAAAGAAGGGGTCGAAGGCATGGGCTTTGCCATCCCGATCAATCAGGCAAAGGGCATCATCTCGCAGCTCATAGACCATGGCAAAGTGACGCGCGCCTATCTTGGTGTGTATGCAGCAGACAAGGACATTGCTGCCCGCTACGGTTACAGCTGGGATCACGAGAAGGGAGTCCTCGTCATGAAGATCGCGGCCAGGAGCCCGATCAGCCTGACTGACATTGAGCCGGGGGACTACATTCTTGCGATCGATGGGAAGGAGTGCAATACTATGAAGGAGATGCGGGAAATCCTCGATACTCATAAGCCGGGAGAAAAGATCTCCATCACCTACGAACACCAGGGAAGAGAAGCCAAGGCGGATGTCCTTCTTGCGGCTGCACCGGAGAATAATAAGTAAGGAAACGATCTGACGAGCGGTTTCCTGTCGAGAAAGAGGTCTTATGGACGCAGCTTCGGGTCTTGGCGGCAGTCTCGGATTATCATTTTCTTTGCAGCATCGGTCCGCAGAAAAGGAAGAGCTATGAAATTTACACTGCTTGCCATCGGCAAGATCAAAGAAAAATGGATGCGGCAGGGCATCGAGGAGTACGTGAAGCGCCTGAAGCCGATCGCACCTCTGGAGATCATCGCACAGGATGAAGAAAAAATGCCGGAGAATCCATCTCCTGCCATGAAGGAAAGGGTGATGGAGAAAGAAGGAGAGAAGATGCTGAAGTATCTCTCTGACGATGACTGCCTTGTGCTGCTTGATCTCAAAGGGGATCCCATGTCCTCGGAAGGATTGGCAGACTGGATCTCACGGCGTATGGTCACCGGGACGAGCCATTTCTACTTCATGATCGGTGGTCCCTATGGGAATGGGAAGAACATCCGGAATCGGGCGGATCTCAAGATCTCTATCAGTGCCATGACTTTTACGCACCAGATGGCACGACTGATCCTCTCCGAGCAGCTCTATCGCGCGATGAAGATTATACGGCATGAACCGTACCATCTATAAAGAGGTTTCTCGGGAAAATCATTTCTCAAGAACTGATGTCTTCTTCGCCAGCCCTCCTATTGCAGTTCTGGCTCGAAAGAATTAAAATATAAATAGAGAAAGTGTTTTCCTCATTTGTTTCAGCATGAACCGATTTTTCGTATGTCCTGCAAGGAGGTCTTATCATGAAATCTCTGAAAGCGAAAGACTTTATGACGAAGTATGTGTTCACGGTATCACCGGATACGACCGTACAGGAGCTGGTGGGACTTTTCGTGACGCACCCCGTGTCTGCGATCCCGGTCGTGGGAGATGATAATGAGCTTCTTGGCATTGTTTCCGAGGGAGATCTTCTGTACAAGAAGGTGCAGCCGAAGATCCCGCCGCATGTCGATGTGCTGGGCGGCACGGTGTACTACTGCGGCTTTGGCCGGTATGAGAGATCCTTCAGGAAGCTGCTCGCAACGACTGCGAAAGATATCATGACGACGGATGTGCGCTGTGTCACGCCGGAGACGGACATGGAGGCTATCACGACACTCATGGTGGATCAGCATCTGAAGACGGTGCCTGTCGTACAGAAGGCGAAGCTTAGCGTGGAGCGTGCGGGTGATGAGCCGCCGGCACGCCTCGTCGGGATCATCACTCGTCATGATATCCTGGGGGCTATCGCAGCGACGCAGGTCGAAGAGCATATGAGAAACAGGGAATAGTGTGCTGCTTTCCTTGCAGGTAAAAGAGAAGGCCGATGGGACTTCTCTTTTTACTTGTGTGCGTTCCCTGTCAATTCTTTTGCGGGCATAGTATAATAAGGAGAATGTATTTATGAGCGGCCGGTGGATCGTCACTGGCGACAGATAGCTGCGGATCCTTGCGTGATTCGCTTTTACAATGGGAGAGGCACTTCATGATGAGAAAATTATTTAACGCGCTGAGCCAGCTTCATCGAGGCGTCCTCATCTGTGGTGGTTTTGCAGCGTTCATGCTGTTTGGGGCGCTTCTCCTCATGCTGCCCATCTCGCAGACAGGAACGAAGGAAGTCTCCTTCCTGGATGCGCTCTTCATGTCTGTCAGTATCGTCAGCGTGACGGGGATGAGCATGTTTGATCTGAAGACTGACTTTACCATCTTCGGGCAGCTGGTCGTGCTCTTTCTGATGCAGGTGGGCGGTCTGGGGATCATGACGATGATGGCCATGGTCGGCATCTCCCGGGGGCGGAAGATCCGCCTGCAGGAGAGGCTCCTTATCCGGGATTCCTTCAATCTGCAGACACCGTCTGGTATGGTGATGCTGGTGCGGAAGATCATCCTGATGACGCTCTCTATAGAGTTTTGTGCCGGTACCATCCTTGCGGCCTATTTCTTCACACAGAATGGATGGATCGGCATTTATCAGGGCTACTGGCATGCGGTCTCTGCCTTCACGAATTGCGGTATGGATATCATGGGAAATGATGTCGGATTCGCCGGAATGGCAGCCAATCCGCTAGTCAGTACCGTTGTCTGTATCTCGATGCTTCTGGGAGGCGTAGGCTTCATCGCGCTGGATGATCTTTTGAAGCACCATAGGTGGAGCGCACTGACTCTGAACAGCAAATTCATTCTGGTCATGGAAATGATACTGATCCCGCTGGGCGTGATCGTCTATTTTCTTTTGGAGGGCAATAATCCGGCGACGTTGGGACATCTCAGCACGGCCGAAAAGTGGCAGAGTGCCTTCTTCATGTCGATCTCTTCCCGCATGGCAGGCTTCACTCTCTTTGATATCCACGCCATGAACAATGCGACCGGGCTTATCATCATGCTCTTCATGTTCATCGGAGCGGCGCCTGTCTCGACCGCAGGCGGCATCCGCACGACCACCATCGGACTTCTTCTGCTCTCGCTCTGGTCATGGATCCGCGGGAGAAAAGATGTGGTCATCTTCCATAAACGGGTCGATCCGGAATGTCTGGTGAAAGCATCGAACGTTTTTACACTGGCGACGGTACTGACCTTCCTCACTGCGATGATGGTCTTCCTCTTAGAGCCTGCGTCCCACTTCGATTTTGAGGATGCCCTCTTCGAAGCTGTCTCCGCCTTCAGCACCGTCGGCTTCTCGATGGGACTCACGACGGAGTGGAATATCCCCTGTAAAATCGTCATCATGGTCGCTATGTTTATCGGGCGTATCGGCGTCATGACGCTCGCCGTCACCTTCGCTGGCCGTCCGAAGAGTCAGATCAAGTATCCGAAGGAAAATATAGTCATCGGATAAAAGGAGAGGGGATGAAACGCTGCCTTCGGGCAGTTCTCCTCTAGATCCGATCGAACCATTTATTATTGCATAGAATCATCCATCACGAGGTACTCTCTATGGCACAGAAATTACAGTTTTTCGTGGCAGGTCTGGGCCGTTTTGGCATCAGTGTCGCCGTCACATTGGAAAAGATGGGCTATGACGTCATGGCCATGGATATCGATGAAGAGGTAGTGCAAGATTTTTCAGATACACTGGGCTACGTGGTCTGTGCGGACTGTTCCGATGAGAAGAACCTGGCAGCCATCGGTGCTGGCAATGCGGATATCGCTGTCGTTTCTGTCGGCGATCTGTCGGCCAGCCTGATGACGACACTGCTTTTAAAGGAAATGGGCGTCAAGAAGATCGTCGTCAAAGCCCTGGATCCCATTCATGGAAAAATGCTGCAGAAGATCGGCGCAGACAAGATCATTTACTCAGAGAAGGAAATGGGTGTCCGCGTCGCGCACAATCTGATCTCCCCAGGCATCGTTGACTATATCGAGATGGAAAACAACATCACCATCCTTTCCATTCATGTGCCGCAGGAGTGGGTGAACAAGAGTCTGATCGATACCGACGTCAGAAGAAAATATAACATCACCGTCGTTGCGATCAAGCGCGGAAGAGATATGTTCGTCAATCCGAGACCGGATATGAACATGAAGGAACAGGATATGCTCATCATTCTGGGAGACTCGGAAAGTGTCAAGCGCGTTACCGAGTCGCTGGAACAGTAAAAGAGGATGGGCAGCCGGCGGACTCCTCCCATGGCTTCGGACCTCTTTCCTCCCGAATCCATGGGCAGACTTTTCCCCAGAGGCTTAATCCAATTTTCACATTGAAATCCCTTGTTTTTTTATGGTATCATACATATAATTGACGTTTGTAGGACAGCGCCGCACCTTTTGGCTGCGGCATACATATAATATGGATCTTTGCTTTCAGTATTTCATCAGTACAGGAGTGATTCCTTTTGGAAAAATTAGTAATTCATGGTGGACATCCCCTGCGTGGACACGTCCGTGTTTCCAGCGCAAAGAATGCCGTTCTTCCTATCATTGTAGCGACACTTTTGCCAGAGACACCGGCATCCATTGTCGATGCACCGAATCTCGATGATGTGGTGACCATTTGCAGTGTACTGGAGTCTTTGGGCGTCAAAGTCCAAAGAGAGGACAATGTCCTGACTTTTGATGCATCCGGGGTGAATAAGACCGAAGCTTCTTATGAGCTTATGAGCCGCATGAGAGCCTCTTTCCTGATCATGGGACCGCTTCTGGCCAAGATGGGGCATGCGAAGATCGCGCTTCCCGGGGGCTGCATGATCGGCAGCCGTCCGATCGATCTGCACCTGAAAGCCTTTGAAGCCATGGGGGCAGAGATCAATGTAGGCAACGGATATGTCGAAGGATATGCACCGAAGGGGCTGAAGGGCACGACCATTTATCTCGATTTCCCGAGTGTCGGCGCGACAGAGAATATCCTCATGGCAGCTGCTACGGCAGAAGGCCGTACCATCATTGAAAATGCGGCGGAAGAGCCGGAGATCGTGGATCTCGTGACGTTCCTGAATTCCATGGGTGCAAACATCAAAGGCGCAGGGACGAATATCATCCGTGTCGAAGGTGTCAAGAAGCTGGAAGGCGTCGCTCATACAGTCATTCCGGACCGTATCGAAGCGGGGACCTTCATGATCGCAGCGGCTATGGCAGGCGGCGATGTCGTGATCGAAAATGTATTGAATGAACATCTGAAGCCGCTCCTCGCAAAGCTGGGAGAAGCGGGCGTCAAGGTGATCAAGGATGTCGACAGTGTCCGTGTCATCAGTGATGGACATATCCGCTCTACGGATATCAAGACGCTGCCCTATCCGGGCTTTCCTACAGATCTGCAGGCGCAGTTCATGGCACTCATGACCGTGGGCAGCGGCGTCAGCCGTATCACAGAGACGGTATTTGAAAATCGTTTCATGCATGCCGGCGAGCTGCAGCGGATGGGGGCTTCCATTCAGGTCGAAGGCCGCTGTGCGATCGTTGAGGGCGTCCCCTTCCTGACAGGTGCCTTCGTCAGAGCGACGGACCTTCGTGCAGGGGCAGCACTGACACTGGCCGGGCTCGCTGCGCACGGAGAGACGGAAGTGGGCGAGCTTCATCATATTGATCGTGGTTATGACCATCTTGTAGAAAAGCTGCAGGGGTTAGGAGCAGACATTGTCCGTGTCGATCGAGACTAAAGCACTGGCGGAGAAGGCGGAGCGTCTAGCGGGGCAGAAGACCCTTCTGGACTGGATCGGCTCTTTCGGCTCAGAAGACATCGGCGTCGATATCGGGACGTCGAATGTAGTGATTTACGTCAAGCATAAGGGCGTCATATTTCCGGAAGCCTCTGTGATCGCCCGCCACGCCGTGACGAAGGAATTCTTCGCTTACGGTACGAAGGCAGAGGAAATGGAGGGCAAGGCGCCGCGGGACATAGAGATCGTCCATCCGATGAAGCGAAGTGCGATCATCGACTATAACGGGGCGGCTTATCTTTTGAATTCCATCGTGAATCAGTCGTATCTAAAAGGGATGTTCTTTCATCCGCGTCTCATGATGTGCGTGTCTCGGGGAATGGGCAGCGTGCAGCGAAGGGCGCTTTTGGAAGCGGCTGTGGCTATGGGCGCACGGAAGACAGTCCTTATCGATCAGCCTATCGCGGCGATGATGGGTCTCGGGCTCATGGGGGATAACTGTCAGGGCGCGATGATCGTGGATATTGGCGGCGGCTCGACGAAGGTTTCCGTGCTTTCGAAACACGGGATCGTGGTCAGCCATTTCTCACCGGAGTCCGGACTGGAAATGGATCAGGCCATCATGGCGGCTATCCGCGACAAGTATCATATCCGCATCGGCCGCAAAGAGGCGGAAAGTCTCAAGATCTCGCTGGGCGCCTACTGGGATCTGGATCAGGCGCCGCGCGTGGCTGAAACATATGGCCTTTCCATCGTATCGGGATCGCCGGTCAAGATCGCCGTAACGGCTGAAGATGTGGCGCATGCCATCAATCCGATCCTGTACAGGATTTTCAAAAACATTCAGGATGTGCTGCAGAGGACGCCGCCGGCGCTTCTGGCAGCGATCCGAGAGCAGGGCATCATGCTTGTCGGCGGGGTGTCTCAGCTGAAGGGCATCGATGAGCTGATCACCCGTATCACCGGGATCGCAGCGAAGGTAGCGGAGAGACCTTCCTATGTGAATGCCATCGGTGCCGGGGCTTCGCTCAACTATATCAATGCATTCAGAGACTCATTGCAGGATCTGCACTGAGCGTAAGCGGAAAAGATCGCATTCCATCGACACATACATGGGGATATAACATTCATTTGTTATGTCCCTTTTTATTTTCTTCATGCCAAGAGGCAGATAAAATGGTAAAATATAATATACCTATATGTGAATTTTACAACACAAGGAGGTACATCATGAGAAACGCGATGAAAATCGGCTTGGTGCTGGCAGCGCTTGTGGCTGCCGGCGTATATAGCGTGTCTGCGGAGGACGTCTCGCAGCAGGCTGTACTGAATGGGACGGTTGTTTCCGTCATAGAGGCAGGCACACCTGTCAAGGAAGGCGATGTACTGGTCTCTGTGGACTCACTGGTCGGCGGTGTACCGGCGGCGAGAGCCGATCGGGATGGCGTGGTCAAAGAGGTCCGTGTCCAGAAGGGCCAGACGATCGCCAAACAGGACGTCGTAGCGGTGCTGGAGAGCAAATAAAGAAGCCGGCAGTCTGGCACGTCTTCTTCGCTCCCTCGATGGCCTAATGCTGTTAGGTTTAAGCGGCAGAACGTCTTGGCTCCCCATCGGGGGAGCTGCCCGAAGGGCTTGTGCAAGCGAACTGGATTTTTAGGAGTGAAGCGACGCGAAAATCCAGTGAGACGCCATTTCGAGCGAAGTGAGATGAGGGGGC
>CAVBQN010000087.1:0-8680 GCA_963597545.1 Fusicatenibacter saccharivorans | reverse complement strand
TCTGTATAAAAATCCAAGAATGAAATCTGACAACGATTTAATCAGTGTTTCCCTTGATAGACATACGAACCCCTTGCGAAACGAGTCCTGTTTATAAATAAATTATATAAAAAAATCGGTAATCCATCTATCATCGCACAGTAAAGTTTGTAAAGAGAATGTAAGCAAGCAAAAAGCCATGAGAATCGCCGTTTCTCATGGCTTTTTGCTTACTCTTTATTTTCACTCATGATCCCATAAAATCAAACCGTTTTGTCCTTCAAAAGCTCTTTCGCCATGTGTCTTGCCCGGTCCATCGCGGGAAGGAGCGCCTCTTCCATCCCCGCCGCATAGAGCGTGATCCCCAGATAAAAAGCCATCTCATGGTAGGGTGTCCATTCGTTCTCTTCGGGAAATGCAAAGTCAGACGGGGAAAGCCGCTCCGCGGAAAGCTTCCCGCCATGCACGGTCGCAAGAAAGCGCATCCCATCCTGCTTACAGATCGCCGCGCCTTCGAAGCCGCAAGCCCTGATGGCAAGTGCCATACGCCCCATGGCGACCATGTCCATGGTCAGCGCAAGGATCGTAAGAGGCTTCACGGTTCTCTTTCGGATCTCCTTTGCGGCCCGGCAAAGAGCTGTCACTCCCTCCCCCTTCACGGAGCCCACAGGAAGAAAACAGATCCCTTTCCCCTCGGCAGCGGCCAAGGAAAGACGCCGGGTCAGCACATCGAGCGTGTCATTTTCATTATACTTCATGCCAGCCTCCGGGAAGCTCTCGAAATGGTATGCGGTGCAGCGCTTAAGGAAGCCTCTTCCGGGAGAACCCCGGTCAGCAGCTCCTCACCCGCGCCCTTCCATCTGTGCGATCCGGCGCTTTCGCTCCTCCAGATCTGTCTCACGAAGGCTCTGCACCGTGGTGCCGTAGATGAGTGCGACAGAGATGATATTCATGAGGAGCGAGGACCCGCCATAAGAAATGAAGGGCAGCGGGATGCCGGTGACCGGAAAGCAGCCGATGACCATCGCGATATTGACGATGCCCTGCACGGAGATCAGCATGGTGAGTCCGTAAACGAGAAGCGCCGCATAGGTCTCCTTCAGCTTTCTAGCCGCAGCGAATCCGGCAAGGAGAAAAATAAGGTAGAGAATGAGGACGAAAACAGAGCCTATGAAGCCAAATTCCTGACTGAAAACGGCATAGGCGAAGTCGGTGTACTGCTCGGGCAGGTAGAGAAATTTCGACATGCCTTCGCCGACGCTTTGCCCGAAGAGTCCGCCGGAGCCGACCGCGATGAGGCTTTGTACCGTCTGGTAGCCGCGGTTCGCCGCATAGGAGAAGGGATCCCAGAGTACGACCACACGGTCCATGCGATACGGTTCAGCAATGACGAGAAGGACAAAAGTGAATACAGCGACCCCCACGCCAAGGAAGATCTCAAAAATCGGCAGTCCTGCCAAAACGTAGAGGAGCAGCGGAAAGAGCACGATCATCCCCGCTGTCCCCATGTCCGGCTGTTTCAGAACAAAGAGTGCCATCACGAGCGGCCCATAGAGCGGCAGAAAGTATCCGATCATAGAGCAGAAGGTATTCTCCTTTTTCTTCCGATCCGCGAAATGGAAGACCGGACGAAAGAAGCGTTTGACAAGCGTGATCTTCTCTCCTTTCCGTATGCGCTTGGCCAGAAAGGATGCCGCCCAGATCAGACCGGTCACTTTCGCGACTTCAGACGGCTGGAGAGAGAAGCCCGCGAGCATGATCCAACGCGTCGCGCCATTCGCCCGATGCCCAGCTACAACAACGAGGAGGAGCAGCACCAAGGTGAATCCGACCCATATGACAGCCCCGCCGCGGATGAAGCCCTTCGGCAGCCAAGCCACGAGGCCGCCGATGGCCAGACTGAGCACCAAGACCCCGATATGCTTCACAAAGTGGGTATACGGCCCATCGCCTGCCGCCATATTCATATAGTAGGTGGCATTATAGACATTCATCGCCCCGATGGCGATCAGTATGGCGGCCGCGATGAGCATCCACTTCAGACACTCGGGCACATACTTCGTATCCTTCAGGGACGTCTCGCTACGAGACGACATATGAGGTTCCCCTTTCTGGAAAACTTCTCTTCATATTCTGTCTCCACATCCCCGGGGACGGGAGCGGCATGAAGATCATAGGTCACGTCCGAAAGCTGCCAGCCCATGGCCTCAAATTCTTCGACGGAGAAATCAAAAAGGTCCTTGTTATCCGTCTTGAAGCGGATCTCACCGCCCTCTTTTAAAATGACGGCGTAGCGTTTCAAGAAATCACGATAGGTGAGGCGGCGCTTGGCATGGCGCTTCTTCGGCCATGGGTCGCTGAAGTTGAGGTAGATCACATCGACTTCGCCTTCGTCAAAAATATTCAGGATCTCGCTCACATCACCTAAGATGAGACGGACATTGTCTACCGGCGGATCCTTCTCCGCAGTCTTTTGTGCGGCATAGTAGATGACGCCTTCCTGCACCTCCATGCCGATGTAATTCACATCAGGATGGAGCGCGGCCATGCCGGAAATGAACTGGCCTTTGCCGGTGCCGAATTCTACATGGAGCGGCTGCTCCGGACGGGGAAACTGTGTCTCCCACTTGCCTTTCATGTCGGTCGGTTCCTCCAAAAAGAGGATGGAGGTGTAATTTTTGATGGCTTCTTCGATCCAGGGTTTACGTCTGAGACGCATGGGAGACTCCTTTCGGGAATAAAGTAAAGTGACTAGGGATTAGGGATTATGAGTGACTGGTGACTGGAGATTAGACTAAAAGACTGGGAGACATTAGACATCTGACGTCTGGCATCTGGCATCTCCAGCGGGCATCGCCCTATTTATATTCTACGGCGTTTCATTATTTTTTGCGCCGCACCACCATTTCGCATTTCTCATTTCTAATTTCTCATTCAAGTGAATCTTTCAAGCGGAATCAAAGGGCGAACCCTCAAAACCTATTTCTACTGCCCTGCTCCCGCATTCGGTACATCGGGGATCTCTTCTCCCGCGATCTTGACGGGCTGATACCGGCTCCAATCGAAAGACGGAGCGAAGAGACGGCGGCGATGGATATCATTGTTCCAGCGCTCGTCCTCTGCCGCCTTGCTGCTTCCGAGCTGCTCGGTATCGTTTCTGACCATGACATTGCCGTACATGGTCATGAGCGTCGTCACATCTTTATCAAAGTCAGGGGAAAAGATGTCAGACTTTTCATCGTAGCGAGTCGCCGTAAGTCCCATGAGACCCATGAAGGTATCGTAGAGCATGTCATTGGTGAATGGCATATTTCTTCTTTCCCACATGGTCTTCAGGGTGCGCGGGTGGCTCCTCTGGTAGTCATCCGAGGTGTAGATCCAGAAGGGAATGTGTACCATCGTGTAGTCGAACTGGTCTGCATTGTGCCCCGGACGCTCAGTGACCTGCTCCCCATGGTCGGAGAAGTAGAGGACACTGTCCGCCTTCATGTAGTTCACGGCTTCGTTCATGATGCTTTCAACGACGTAGTCATTGAAGAGGACAGAGTTGTCATACTCATCATTCATGACATCAGCCGTCGAGCGTGCCTTTCCCATGCTCTCCGGCCAGTGATAGAACTCGGACGGGTAGCGGTCCCAGTAGCTGACATGGCTGCCCATGAGGTGGACGACGACGAGCTGGCGGCGGTTCTTCGGATCGACCTTCCGCAGATAGGGGATAAGGGCGGTATCGAAGTCCTTCGTCACGACATCTGTGCCGACATACTGGTTGATCCAGTACTGATCATCACAGGCGCTTCCGATCGCACCGATCGGCGTATCCCAGACACCATAGCGGGACTGGTTTGAGATCCATGTGGTATGGAAGCCGGCCTGCCTTGCCATGTCGATTATGGAGTAGGCATCGACCAGCTCCATATCATTGTACTGGTTCTTCTCCGTCAGGGCTTCGGTCAGGACCTGGACGGTCTGTGTATAGCAGGAATAGGCATGATTGAAGAAGGTATAGTGAGAGTCGGCGGCGGCCTCTGTCTGGAAAGGCGTGGTATTTCTGTGATAGCCATAGACGCCCATGTGGTCGCGCGTCAGAGACTCGCCGATGATGAGGACGTAGACACCGTCCGGCGCCGCTTTGAGCTGCGCGGCAAGGACGCGATCCTTGATCGACATATGGCGGCGCTTCTCCACCATCGTCTGGAAATCGGAGAAGCTGGAAAGCGTCTCGTAGGTCTCATAATACACATGCGCAAGTCGCGTCGCCCCGATGGACAGACAGCAGAGACCGACATTCACAAGGAAGAGCAGCGCCATCGCCCACCACGCCTTTCTGGATACGGGAAGGCGGCCATTGAAGGAGAAACGGCTGCTGTGGAAGATGAGCCACGCGAGGATGAGGATCGCAAGCGTCCCCAGGATAAGCTCGGCATACGGGATATTCACATCGATATACTCCTTCGTCTCGGCAAGATTCGTCTGCGCGAGCGCCAGCAGCATATTGATGGAGATCAGAGAATGCGTGATGAAGTAGTAGCCCACATACGTGAACTGGATGCCAACATAAAGGAGCATCAGGACGACGCACGCGATGCGCGCGATCATGCGCCATTTCCCCGGCAGGATCCATGCCGCAGAGAGGCAGGAGATGAACAGATAGAGCGGCGCAGAGAGCTCGCCTGACATATCCGACATGTCGAGCACCACGTCCGTCTGCGTCGAAAGATACGGCACGATGAGTGAGAGCAGCCACAAAAAGCCGATGGTGATCCACAGATGCACGGCTGCCCGCGTCAAGCGGTGCCGGATAAAATAGGCCGTCACAAAGCCGACCTGCAGGAAGAGCAGGAAGACCTTCACCTGCGAAGAAAGCTCAAATCCGCCCGGCGCACCGAAATACCAGGAAAGAAAAAAGGAAAAGCCAAAAGGCACCAGCGTCGCGATCGCCCACCAGATCTTCCAGTGGCCAGGACTATCTGTCTGCTTTACGTCTTTGGATGATTTTGTATCTGTCTGTTTCATTCTAATGACCCTTGTAAAATATTCATGAACAAGAAAATAACTACATTATTTTATCATATATATTGGTCTCTTTACTACACGTATTTCAAAAGAAAAAAACACTGCCGGTAAGGCAGCAGTGTTTCTTGCAAGTGCCGATCGCTATTCCCGTGCATAGAGCCGTACTTTTCTCAATCAGCAATGGTTCCTTTCCCGTTATAAGGGATCTTTTCCACCTTGACCGCTTCCAAATGATAGAAGGGCGCAGTGATGTCTTTGGAAATATGTCCCATTCCCTCACGAAGGATCCCATAGAGCCGGATCCATGTATCTCCATGAATATAGCCTGTGAAATCCTGTCGGGAATTGAATTCAAAATCCACATACCCGCCTGTGCAGTAAGGACAGGTCGGTCCATTGCGTCCGATGAAATAATGCCCATTGATCGTCAGAAAATACCCTTCGATCACCACGGTTTTGTCATGATAATTGTTAAAATGCATGTACCAGTCGTTGATCTGCGTCATATAGTGAGCATCGCCCGCCACAATGTCCGGATGGTCATATGGAAATGTCTTCTCATCCTTTGCGATATCATACTTCATTTCAAAATAAGGGTAAATGATATTTCCCTGGCTGTCCTTCTCCATGCCTTTGGATAAGACCGACGGCTCCACGGATACAGGCTTTACCTCCTGAGGTGCTTTGCCTTGCGCCGCCTGTACCGTTTTGTGCGTGAGTATCATATTGTCTGCTACCTGCTCTCTGCCGCAGCCTCCCAGTACGGGAAGCATGCCCAGCAGCAGATAGAAAGCCCATCGTTTCAAGCGCAGCGCCCTCTTTCTCTCCATTTTCGCAGACAGATAACCGCAAAAAGAACGATCAGATTCATCAAGACAATGCAGGGCCCGGTGGGAATGGACAATGCATACGAAAGGGTGATCCCCACCAGAAAACAGCCAAGTCCCACCAGCGTGGATGCCTCGATGGTGGTCAGATACCGATGGCAGATCTGCATCGCCGTGATGGCAGGGAATACGATCAGACTGGAAATCAAAAGCGCGCCCATCATGCGCATGCCGAGCACGATCGTGACTGCCGTCATGAGTGCCAGGACCAGATGATAGAAATGGCTCCGCACCCCGGAAGCGGTCGCAAAAGATTCATCGAACGTCACGGCAAATAAAGGATGATAAAAGAGAATGTACAGAAGAATGATGAGGCTTCCCGCAGCTAAAGTGAGCCAGACATCCGCGCTGCTCATTGCAAGGATGCTGCCAAACATGTAATTGCACACATCCGTATTCATCCCTCTGGTAAGAGAAATGACCAAAACCCCCACAGCCAAAGCACTGCTGCAAAGAAGTGCCGTCGCCGCGTCCCCTTTGATGCGCATGCTTTCCTTCAATTCCAAAAGAAGAAAAGCCGCTCCCATCGTGACGGGGATGGAAACCACCAGCGGGTCAAGGTAAAAGGCATAAGATACCGCCAATGCCGCAAAGCCCACATGCGACAAGCTGTCACCGATCATGGAGTACCTTTTGAGTACCAGACTGGTTCCTAAAAGCGAAGCGCAGATCGAAATCAGGACCCCCACCACCAGCGCACGCACCATAAATGGATACTGCAGCATTTCCAGAACAACAGACATCACAGGATCCCTCCTTGCCGTATGACTTCGGGATGCTCTTTGAGAAAATCTTCTGTCTCACCGAAAAACATCTGCTTCCCTTTCGCCAGATACAAAACCTGATGGACCTCATGAAACACGCGGGGCAGATCGTGGGATACCATCATGATAGTCAGTCCCAACTCGTGAATGCATCGTTCCAGCATGGCATACATCTCTTCCGTGATGCGAGGATCCAGCCCGGTCACCGGTTCATCCAGTACCAGCACCTGACTGCCCGCCGCCAGTGCCCGCGCCAGAAGCACTCTCTGCTGCTGTCCGCCCGACAATTCGCGGAATGCATGATTCTTCAAAGAGGAAAGGGATAGAAACTGCAGCATATGCTCTGCGTATTCCCGATCTACTTTTCTGTATCTATAAGGAAAGGAAAGCTGACTCAGCCTGCCGGACAATACGACCTCCCACACACTGGCAGGAAAATCCTTTTTCATGGTCTGCTGCTGCGGCAGGTAGCCCATCCCCTTCTGCGCGTCCGGCAAATGAAGACGGATCTCACCTAACGCCTGTTTTTTGAGCCCCAAGATCCCTTTGACGAGAGTACTTTTACCGGAGCCATTTTCACCGATGATGCCCAGATAGCTTCCTTTTTCTAAAGAAAAATTCACATGCGACAGCACCGGTCTTCCTTCATATGCAAAAGAAAGATCCCTACAATCCAATACACTCATTTAATTCAATGCCTCCTTCAAGGTCTTGACATTCCGCTTCATCAGATCCACATAGGTGACGCCGGCATCAAAATCTTTCTGCGTGACGTTATGAATGGAATTGAGCTGTCTCTCTTTGGCTCCTGTCGCCTCTGCAATGGAGCGGCTCATCTGCTGATTAGACAATTCGATATGGAAGATCACGGGAATCTGATCCGCCTTGACCTTATCGATCAAAAAGGCAATGGTCTTCGGATCGGCTTCCGTATCCTTGGCGCATCCCGGGAAAGCCGCATAATATGTCAAACCGTACTCCTTCACAAAGTACAGGAAGGGGAAGCGATCTCCCACGATGATCTCTTTTCTATCTGCATGATCGATCACATCACGGAAGCTCTGATCCAGATCAGTGAGCTCTTTCGTATACACCTCTGTATTCTTCTGATACTCTTCCGCATGCGCACCATCCAGCTTGGAAATAGAAGCATTTAATTTTTTGACAATTTCAATGGCATTGGCAGGAGCGGTCCATACATGCTCATCCATTTCCGGGCCCTCCTCTTTCTCTGCACTCTCTTCTGCTTCCTCTTCGGGCTGCATGCCTTCCGGATGTTCTTCTTCAGACAGCTTCACGGCATCCATCATCCGAAATACGCTCCCGGGCTTCTTGCCGGTCGCATCCAGTATCTTCCCTACCCATTCATCAGAGTCACCGCCCGTATAAATGAGAAGGTCACTGTCAGCCACCGCTTTCAGGTCCTTCGGCGAGGGAGAAAAGCTATGGACATCCGTACCGGGTTTCACCAGCATGGTGACTTCGCCATGATCCTTTACGATATGCCTTGCAAAATCATAACTGGGGAAATTGGTGCATACGATCTGAATCTTCTTTTCCGGCGGGAGAGAAGCAGCTGACTTCTGACCCGGCGTGCAGCCTGTCAATGCAACGCCGCCTATCAGGCAAGCGGCAAGCGTTGCTATGAAAAGACCTATTTTTTTCATTTTCATAGTAAGAACTCCTTTACGGTTGAAAGCAGGGATGACATGTGACCGGAGACGAAAAGGGTTCTTTCTCGCGTTGCCTGTGGACAGGCAATGCGCTCCGCCATGATCTGGCAGCATACCGCATCCGCAAAACCAATAGCAGCCCCTCCGGCCGCCCCTCTTTCGAAAGCAGAAACTATTGCGAAGATTTGCGACGCTTTCGCAAATCTGAACCTCATTATAGTCGCTTCCCGCCTTTCCGTCAACAGATTTGCGAAATTTTCTCAAATTTAAAAGGAGCTGTGAAATAACGATCATCTCATTTTCGCGTTCCATCTGCCGCGGGGGACTTGCAGCTCTCATAGGAGTGACCGGGAAACCTTAT
>CAVBQN010000086.1:0-9192 GCA_963597545.1 Fusicatenibacter saccharivorans | reverse complement strand
CTCTGTATAAAAATCCAAGAATGAAATCTGACAACGATTTAATCAGTGTTTCCCTGGAAATACTGCGTTTCATGCATAGGGATATCGAGAGAGTTTTTCAAAGGAATACAACAAAGATTCCTCGGCTGCGCTCGGAATGACGATACGAGAGGATGATAGCTTCACTTACTTTTTCTCTCGAGTCTTGGCTTGGGCGGAATTTCTAATCCCTAATCCCTAATCCCTAATCCCTAGTCACCAGCCACTAGTCACTACTCTACAAACATGGTCCCAAGACCTTCGTTTGTGAGAAGCTCTATCAAAAGGGCGTGGGGGACTTCGCCATTGATGATGAAGACCTTCTTCACGCCATCCTTGATGGCATCGGTGCAGGCATCGACCTTCGGGATCATGCCGCCATTGATGGTGCCGTCCTTTTTGAGGGCTTCTGTCTCTACGACAGTCAGCTTGTGGAGGAGGCTGTCTTTATCCTTCGGGTCTTTCATGACGCCGTCGATGTTGCTCATGAAGACGAGACATTCGGCATTCAGCGCCGCGGCGATCTTGGTAGCGACCGTGTCTGCATTGATGTTGTGCGGCTGTCCATGGCTGTCGATACCGACGGAGGAGATGACGGGGATGAATCCGGCGGAGAGTGCGCTGTCGATCACGTCCGTGTCGATATGATCGATCTCTCCCACGAGTCCGAGCTTCTCGTTCTTGGTATGGACCTGGATCATATTGCCGTCGATGCCGCAGAGGCCGATGGCTTTTCCGCCTAGGGCGGTAAGGTAGGCGACGAGGCCTTTATTGACTTTGCCGGCGAGGACCATCTGCACGACGTCCATGGTATCTTTATCGGTGACACGAAGACCATTCTCAAAGTGCGACTCGATCTTCAAAGCGCCCAGCGTGGCATTGATGTCCGGGCCGCCGCCATGGACGAGGATGACATTCACGCCGATGAGATGGAGAAGAAGGATGTCCTGCATGACGTTTTTCTTCAGGACGGGGTCTGTCATGGCATTTCCGCCGTACTTGGCGACGACGTATTTGCCGGTATATTCTTTGATGTAGGGGACGGCCTGTGTCAGGATCTCCGCCCGAATGGCATTGTCTGTAATCATAGGAAGATGCTCCTTTGTATAGGTTCCGCGTTAGGAAAACGCTGATTAAATCTGACAACGATTGAATCAGTGTTTCCCTAGCTGCGGGTTCACACTTTGATCTTGTCTATAGGTTCTGCTTGCATGAAAGACCGCTGCTGTCCATCTGATGACATCGAATGCCCGGAGGGTTTAAGGGTTAAGGGTTTGGGGACATCCGGTACATTCGGTGCCAGCATATGGACAGCAGGAGGGGTGAGTGAAATGAGAAATGGCAGTGCCGGCTTCGCACGCAGACTTTGTGAGAAGTGAGAAGTCAGAAGTCAGAGGTTAGGAGTCAGGGGGCAGAAGTCTAATGTCTAATCCCTAATCCCTAATCCCTAGTCCCTAGTCACCAGTCACCAGTCACCAGTCACCAGTCACCAGCATTTAGTCCACCACGAGCCCTGTTTCCGGAGGAAGGCCCAGCATGATGTTCATGCACTCGATGGCAGCACCGGAGGCGCCTTTGCCGAGGTTATCAAACATGGATACGACTTCAATGCGTTCATCGTTGCCGGCGATGTAGAGGGTCATGGAGTCTTTGCCCGCATTTTCATTGGCGGCGAGGAAGAGCGCATTGGTTTCCTCGGTCGAGAGCGGGGAGACTTTGATGAATTTCGAGTCCTTGTATTGTTTTTCAAAAATGGCATGGAAGTCTTCCAGTGTGATGTCGCCGGGAAGACCGCAGGGGAGCTGGAGGAATCCGGTGTGGAAACCGACCGTGACTTCCATGCCGGCGTAGTAATCCGCGACGATGGGCGAGAAGAGCGGTGTCTCACAGAGATTGCAGACCTTCATGATCTCCGGAAGATGCTTGTGCTTCTGGGAGAGGCCGTACTGGCGGGGAGAGGCGAGCGGAAGCGTCTTTTCCTCTTCGTATTCCTTGATCATTTTTTTGCCGCCGCCGCTGTAGCCGGTGAGGGATACGATGTGGAGCGGGTAATTGATCGGAAGGATGCCTGCATGGACGAGCGGGTACAGGATAGAGATCGCGCCGCTGGCGTGGCAGCCGGGGACGGCGACCTTCTCTGCTTGGCTGATGGCTTTGTACTGCTCGGAAGAGAGTTCAGGGAAGCCGTAGACCCAGTCTTCCTTGGTGCGGTGGGCTGTGGAGGTGTCAAGGATGCGGATGCCGGTGCCTTCGGTGGCTTTCACGATCTCGCGGGAGGCATCATCGGGGAGACAAAGGAACATGAGATCTGCATTCTTGGCGTATTCCACGATGGTGGGGATATCTTTTCTTTTTTCATCGGGGAGAGAGAGAAGCTCGATGTCGCTTCGGGAAATCAAACGATCGTGCAGTCTCAGGCCCGTGGTCCCCGATTCACCAACAATGAATACTTTCGGCAGCTTTTGCGTAGTCATAATGATTTCCTCCTCTCTTACTTTTCGATGGGATAGTCAGCAAAGGTAGCGACCATGACGGCTTTGATGGTGGGCAGGCGGTTCGCTGCTTCCTCAAAGGCGAGCGAGAATGGGGCTTCGAAAACGTCGTCGGTGACTTCGATGCCGTCCAAGCCGAAGCGTTCGTAGATGTCTTTTCCGACTTTGGTTTCTGTATTGTGGAAGGCAGGCAGGCAGTGGCAGAAGACGGTGTCTGGATTTCCTGTGTTCTTGATCATGTCCATGGTGATGCGGTATGGCATAAAGAGCTTGATGCGGTCGCCCCAAAGCTCATAGGGGTCGCCCATCGTGACCCATACACCGGTATAGATGACATCAAGGCCCTTGACGCCTTCTACAGGATCATCGGTGAAGGTGAAGGTCGCGCCTGTCTTCTTCGCGATCTCCTTGCACTTGGCGGTGAAGTCATCCTCCGGGAAGAACTGGGCAGGTCCGATGATGCGGAAGTCCATGCCGGCAAGTGCGGCGCCTGCCATCAGGGCGTGTGCCATGTTTGACTGGCCGTGTCCGACATAGGCATAGGAGATCTGGTTCAGCGGCTTTTTGAAGTGCTCCTTCAGGGTGAGGAAATTCGCCAGTGTCTGTGTCGGGTGGTCATAGTCGGTGAGGCCGTTCCAGACAGGGACACCGGCTTTTTCGGAGAGCTCGCAGACAGCGCTCTGGGCGAATCCGCGGAATTCGATGGCATCAAACATGGAGCCGAGCACGCGGGCGGTGTCAGCGATGGATTCTTTCTTGCCGATCTGGCTTCCGGTCGGGCCAAGGTAGGTGGTGTAGGCTCCCTGGTCACGGGCAGCGACTTCGAATGCGCAGCGTGTGCGGGTGGAGTCTTTCTCAAAAATAAGGGCAAAATTTTTGCCCTTTAATGTCTGGGCTTCTTTGCCTTCTTTTTTATCTTTTTTCAGCTGGGCGGCAAGGTCCAGATAGTAGGCGAATTGCTCGGGCGTATAGTCGAGCATCGTGAGGAAGGATTGATGTAAGACTGGATTCATGGTGGGATCTCCTATGGGGGAATGGGTTCAGGGTTCAGGGTTCGCTCGTGGGGTGCCTCGTCCACTGATTGTGGATGAAAGCTTTGCTCGCCAGTTAGGAGTGCGGAGTTAGGAGTGCTGGTGCGGCGCATAAAAATATGGAAGCACCGCAGAGTATAGATAGTGGCAATGCCCGAAAGTGGCATTTAGTCACCAGTCACTAGTCACTCGAGGCTCCTAATCTCTAGCTACTAATCCCTCATTCCCGCTTTCAAACTTCGTGTGGCTTATGGCATTTACTTATTCAAAGCTTCGATCGCCGCTGCGGCCTCCATCGTGACGCCTAAGGGGAGGATCGATTCATCGATGGAAAAGCTTGCATTGTGAAGGGCCGGTGTGCCCGGTTTGCCGGTACCGAGCCACAGGAAGGCGCCGGGGAATTTTTCCAGATAGGAGGAGAAGTCTTCCGCGCACATGGATGGGTACTGCGGCTGGGTCAGGTGCTCTTCACCGACGTAGGTCTTTCCGATCTCCTGCAGGAACTGGATCTTTTCCGGTGTATTGATGGTGGCGCTGTGACCGCGGACGTAATTCAGCTCAGAGTGTGTGCCGAACATCACATCGAGCCCCTTCAGGATCTCACCGAGGCGCGCTTCCATCTTGTCGCGCAGCGCCGGTGTGTAGGTACGGACGGTGCCTTCGAGGTAGGCATCTTCGACGCCGACATTGTAGCGTGTGCCTGCATTCATAAGGCCGATGGTGCAGACGACGTTTTCCATCGGGTTCATCTCTCGGGAGATCAGGGACTGCACGTCGATGATGAAGTGTGCGGCAGCGACCAGTGCGTCGGTGCCGTTGTGCGGCTGTGCTGCATGGGTGGATTTCCCTTTTACATGGACGTAGAAACGATCTGAAGCGGCCATGAGATTGCCCGGCTTCAAGCCGATGACGCCGACGGGGAGCTCCGGCCATACGTGAAGGCCATAGATCTCAGAGACATCATCGAGCTTGCCGCTTGCTGCGATGTGACGGCCGCCTCCGATCGCTGCCTCTTCTTCGGCCGGCTGGAAGACCAGCTTGACTGTCCCCTTGATTTGGGACTTCATCTGGTTCAATACGGCGGCCGCTCCGAGGAGGATCGCCATGTGGCTGTCATGGCCGCAGGCGTGCATCTTGCCTTTGTTCTTCGAGGCGAAGGGAAGTCCTGTCTGCTCGGTGACGGGCAGTGCATCCATGTCCGCACGGAGAGCGACGGTCTTGCCGGGCTGCTCGCCTTTGATCGTGCCAAGGACGGCAGTGCCAAAGAAGCCTGTCTCGAATGGGATGCCGAGCTTTTTGAGCTCTTCCTGAATGTAGAGGGATGTCTCTTTTTCTTCACCGGAGATTTCCGGGTAGGTATGGAAATGGCGGCGCCATGTCACGACTTGTGGTGTGATCTCATTGACTTTTTCTTTGATTTCTTTTTCAAACATGAGTGATTCTCCTTTGAGGAAGAAAACTGGTTTATGCATATTATACAATCCTATTCATTTTCAAGAGGTGGGAATTTCTTGTGAATATTGGGTAAAACGAGCCTTCTTCGTAAATAGCTTTAAATTGAATTGTGATAATTATACAACTAAGAGAATAAACATGCAAGAGGAATTTAGAATATTTTTTGTAATCGATCTGGGAGATGGCAGCGGTTGGATAGTCCTTGCTGAGATGCTTCATCGCCTTCGATGCGGATGCGCTAAAGCACCCCGTCTCACTGGAAAGGAAGAGCTTTCTAAAGAAAGAGGCAGCGCGGTGCGGTGAAGGCCAAGGCGCTTTTCCATTTCCTTTCTGCAGGATATAGACGAAGTATGATATAATAAAGCCGCTATGCAGGCACCGAGAGAACGGACAATCGAACGAAACAGTCATGGGAGAGACGCTTGTAGCGTTCTCTTTTTTTATGCCCGGCCAGACGCCGGAAGATGCGAAATGCATGAGGGAATGGATTTCCCCAGAGCCTGCTATATACATACATATAATATATACAGTCAAAAGGGCGAAGAACGCCCGGCGTACCCATGAGCGCACAAGGAGGAGCTATGTACGACACATTCACAGAACTCGGCGTGAAGCCGGAAATTTTGAAAGCCGTAGAGGATATGGGCTTTGAAGAACCGACTCCCATCCAGAAAGCCGCTATCCCTACCGCGCTTACCGGGAAGGACCTGATCGGGCAGGCACAGACCGGTACCGGTAAGACGGCTGCTTTTGGCATTCCGATCCTGGAGCGGATCGACATTTCCGAGAAGGGACCGCAGGCCGTCGTCCTCTCGCCGACCCGTGAGCTTGCCATCCAGTCTGCGGAAGAGATCAACCATCTTGCTCAGTACCTGCCGATCCATGCACTGCCGATCTACGGCGGACAGGACATCGAGCGCCAGTTCAAAGCGCTCAGAAAGCACCCGAATATCATCGTCGCGACCCCGGGCCGTCTGATGGACCACATGAAGCGCGGCACCATCGACTTGTCTCATGTGCAGATCCTCGTGCTCGACGAAGGCGATGAAATGGTAGATATGGGATTCATCGATGACATCCGTACCATTCTGGCCGGCATTCCGGAAGAACGCCAGACCATGTTCTTCTCCGCGACCATGCCTGCCCCGATCCGCGAGCTGGCGGAAACCTTCCTGAAGGAACCGGAGATCGTGAAGATCAAAGCAGCGACTGTCACCATCGATCTTATCGAGCAGGAATACATCGAACTGCCCGACCGTCAGAAATTTGATGCGCTCTGCCGTCTGCTCGACATGCAGGATCCGGAGCTTGCTATCGTCTTCGTCCGCACGAAGCGCCGCTGCGATGAAGTGACCGAAGCCCTGAAGAAGAGAGGCTATATGGCCGAAGGACTTCACGGAGACCTTTCGCAGCAGAAACGAGACACCGTAGTCCGTCAGTTCAAGGAAAGCACCATCGATATCCTGGTAGCGACCGACGTCGCTGCCCGTGGTCTTGATATTTCCGGCGTCACCCACGTCTACAACTTCGACATGCCGCAGGATCCGGAGATCTACGTCCACCGTGTAGGCCGTACCGGCCGTGCGGGACAGACGGGACTTGCGACGACCTTCGTCATTTCCAGAGAAATGGGTCAGCTTCGTGACATCGAGCGCGTCATCCGCCGCCGCATCAAGAGACGTGCCGTCCCGACTCTCTCTCAGGTCATCGAAGGAAATCAGAAGGCAGCCATCGAAAGTCTCTCGGATACCGCACAGGCAGGGGGGCTCGAAGACTATAGAGAAAGCGCCGAAGATCTTCTGAATGATGTCGACTCCATCTCTCTCGTCGCTGCAGCGATCAAGCTCCTCACCAAGCAGCCGGACGTCACCCCGGTCAATATCACCGAAGAGCTCCCGAATTTCCGCAGAAGAAGAAGCAATGGCCCGCGCCGCCGCTTCGATGGCGGAGACCGCCCGAGAAGACGTTTCCACGGGGAAGGCCGCGATGGGGCAGAAGGTCGTGATGGCCGCCGCTTCGACGGACGCCGCCGCCGTTTCGATAATAATAAAAACGGCCGCCGCGATAACCGCGGGAAGGATAATAAGGGCGCCCATGAATCGAATTTCAAGCCGTACTTCAGAGAAAGCAACTAAGGAAATAGTGTGGATCAGAAAGCCCCACTCGAAGGAGGGGGCTTTTGTGATGGGCAGCGGAGACCCGCTTCTCTCTGCCGCTTGCCGGAGCCGTTCCGTATTCAAACTTTCTATTGACATTTCCTCTAAGAGTAGTAAAATCAGATATACAATAAAAGAATGAAAGGCAGAGAACGAGAGAAACAGCGCCGGAGGGTATAGAGAGCTGACGGATGGTGAAAGTCAGTGCAGAAGACGCTGCAGCTCACTCGGGAGTCTCAGGGATGATAAGTCTCTGACGTCGCCGGCGTTACAGGCAGGAAAGGCAAAGAACAGGACAGGATCGATCGTGAGGAAGTCTCAGAGAGCTGCTGGATGGTGAAAAGCAGTACCGGTCATGATGGATGATCATCCCCTGTGAGCCCCTTTTTCGAACGGAGTAGGGAAAGGCGCAGATCCGCGTTAGGGATGAATTGAGTATAATGTAGGGTGGTACCGCGCATGTCGCCCCTACTTCCGAAAGGAAGTGGGGGCGTTTTTGTTTTTCTGAAAGGAACGCGGACTGTTGCATTTGAAAGCTGGGATGAGCGGCTAGGGATTAGACTAGGAGACATCAGACATCTGACTTCTATCCCCTAGCCTTCGGGCATCGCCTCATATAAAATGCGGCGATGCCGCCACCGCAACCCTGAACCCTGAACCCTGAACCCTCTGACTCATTCTTTTATCATCAGGCAATACAGAAGACACCGTCTTCTTATTTTGAAAGGAGAGATTGCTATGGCAATTCGTTTTTCTGATGTACTCGAACACATGGGTCCTTCCGACCTTGGTCCCCTGCTGGCTTTGACCGCGCAGCCGGATATCATTTCCTTCGCAGGCGGTCTGCCGGCTCCGAAGACCTTCCCGCTGAAGGAACTCACCGAAGTCGCTGTCAAGGTCCGTGAAGAAGATGGCGCCGGCGCTATGCAGTACGGCCCGTCCCTCGGCTTCCTCGGCCTGCGTGAAGCCATCGCTGATCGCATGAACAAAATGTACATGCCGATGGGAATGGAAAAGGTCGAAGCAAAGAACATCATGGTCGTCACCGGCTCCCAGCAGGGCCTTGACATCGTCGGCCGTGTCTTCCTGAACAAAGACGACGTCGTTCTCTGCGAAAGCCCGACCTACCTCGGCGCTATCGGCGCTTTCAATTTCGAACAGCCAAGATACATCGAAGTCCCGACCGATGATGACGGCATCATTCCGGAAGAACTGGAAAAATATCTGGAATCCACCCCGAATGTCAAATTCATCTACGTCATCCCGAACTACCAGAACCCGACCGGCCGTTGCATGTCCCTCGAACGCCGCAAGAAAATGATGGAAATCGTTACCAAGTATGAGATCCCGGTCTTCGAAGACAACCCCTACGGCGATCTGCGCTTCGAAGGCGAAGAGATCGCTCCGCTCATCACCATGGATCCGAAACACCTCGTCATGTACTCCGGCACCTTCTCCAAGACACTGGCTCCTGGCATGAGACTCGCATGGATGGTCTGCAATGATGAGATCCTCGCAAAGATGGATCTTGTCAAAGGCTCCACTGACCTTGCTACTCCATCCGTCACCCAGCGTGAAGTCGCTATGTATATGAAGAACTATGACTTCGAAGGCCACGTTCAGGACAACTGCAAGCTGTATGGACATCGCCGTGACGTCATGTGCAATGCCATCAAAGAATACTTCCCGAAGGATGTCAAATGCACCTATCCGCATGGCGGACTCTTCCTGTGGGTCGAACTGCCGGAAGGCTGCAATTCCCGCGACCTCTTCAAGTATGCACTGGAAAGAAAAGTCGCTTACGTACCGGGCGATGCCTTCTTCCCGGAATCCGGCAAGAAGAACTTCTTCCGCCTGAACTTCTCCTACAATGATGACGATGTCACCGTAGAAGGCGTAAAGAGACTCGCTGATGCGCTCAAAGCGTACCTTGCTGATCAGAAATGATCGAGAAACGCTGATCTGAAGGGGCTGTGAAGAAATGAGGATTCATTTCTTCACAGCCCCTTTTTACTTTGCTTTCATTTGGTTCAGGGTTCA
>CAVBQN010000085.1:0-9339 GCA_963597545.1 Fusicatenibacter saccharivorans | reverse complement strand
TGACTGGTGACTGGTGACTGGTGACTGGTGACTGGTGACTGGTGACTGGTGACTACATACCATCTGTGGGCTTCGCCCTTTTTATACTTCGCGGCGCTTCATAATTTTTTGCGCCGCACCACCACTCCACACTCCTCATTCCTCACTCCTAACTAGAGAGTAGAACTTTCACTCGCAATCAAGGGGCAGCACGCCCCAGGGGCTAACCCTGAACCTTGAACCCTTAACCCTATGACTATCACTACGACAAAGGCGGTGACGAACAATGAATAAAGATGTTTCACTTGATGTAATCAATCATTCTATCCAAAACGGCGTGCTGAATGCCATGCCGGGGGGCGTTTTTATTTATCGTGCGGACACCCATGACATCCTGTATGCCAATGACCGTTTCCTCACCATGCTGGGCTATGACAGCTTGGACACACTGACTCAGGAACGTGGAAACACCTTCGATGACATCATCAATACCGCTGACAGAGAGCGTGTTTTCCGAGACATCGGACATCAGCTGCAACAGAGTTCGATCGGATCCGTAGATTTCAAAGTCATCACGAAGAATGGTCCGCCCCGATACATGGAGATTTTCTGCCGCACCAACACGCTCCCGGACTTTGGGCGCGTGACCGTGGTCTTCGCCGTCGATGCAGAAGCGAAATATCTCGCCTACTCCACCGACCGCCTGACAGAGCTCCCGGGGCAGCGTCGTTTCCTTGAATATGCAGCCAAATGGTTCAAACTGGCCAGCATGAATCCGGCATCACCGCCGATTGCGATCCTGTATTTCAATCTCTGCCACTTCAAGTCGTACAATATCCATTTCGGCCTTGATGCAGGTGATGCCCTCCTGCTCCATATGGCGGAGACGCTCCGGAAATGTTTCCCGGATGATTTCATTGCCCGCTTCTCTGATGATCATTTCGTCGTCCTCACCTATGACGTAGACCTTCAAAACCGCGTCATCGATGCCCACAAGAAGCTGCTTTCCATGTACATGCGCTCCCCGCTCGAAGTGAAAATCGGGATCTATCAGGTAGAGGATCTCTCGATCACGCCGAGCAAAGCCTGCGATCTTGCGAAGCTCGCCTGCGACAGCATCAAGGACCGCCTTGATATCTTCCTCTGTGAGTACACAGCCAAGGTGCAGCGTGCCGTCCTCATCCGTGACTATGTCATCGATCATCTGGACGAGGCCTTTGCCAAAGGCTATATCCAGGTCTACTACCAGCCTGTCATCCGCTCCATCTCAAAGACGCTCTGCGGCCTCGAAGCACTGGCCCGCTGGATCGATCCCGTGTACGGATTCTTAAAGCCGAGTGAATTCATCCCGGCTCTTGAAAATACACGCCAGCTCTACCAGCTCGACCTGTACATTCTGGAAGAGGTCTGCAAGCGCATCCGCGCCTGCCTCGATGAAGGCGTACCGGTCGTCCCGATTTCCATCAACCTCTCCCGCATGGACTTCCTCACCTGTGACATTTTCGCAGAGGTCAAGAAACGCACGGAAAAATACCAGATCCCCCACCATCTCCTCTGCATAGAAATCACAGAGAGCATGTTCGTCCAGAATGCACAAGAAATCCGCATCATCCTCGATCGCTTCCGCGAAGTCGGCTATCAGGTCTGGATGGATGACTTCGGAAGCGGCTACTCCTCACTGAATGCACTCAAAGACTATCACTTCGATGAGCTCAAGATCGACATGGACTTCCTGTCGAATTTCACGCAGCGCTCGAAAGATATCATCCAGTCCACCATTCATATGTCGAAAAAGATCGGCATCCGTACCTTGGCAGAGGGCGTGGAAACAGAAGAACAATTCCGCTTCCTCCGAGACATCGGCTGCGAAAAGATCCAGGGCTACTTCTTCGGCAAGCCGCTCCCCTTCGATGAGATGAAAGCCCATATCACTCTGCAGCATATGGCCATTGAGACGCCTGAGCTCACAGCCTACTATGAAAAAGCAGGGGATATGGACTTCACCACGGATGATTCGCTCGCGATCGTGGAAACTATGGAGGATGGCAAGCTCTATTTCCGCTTCACCTCCCCTGCCTATCAAGACGTACTTGCTTCCGTCGGTGCGCCCACTCCGCGTGACAGTGAAGCCCGCCTCAATATGACGGAGAGCCCGATTCGTCAAAAAATCGCGCGTCTGCTCTCCCATGTCTACGATTCCGATGAGCCCTACGCCATGACCTATACCATCGATGATCAGTATCTCTGGCTGAAGGTGCAGAAGATCGCCCAGCTCGGCAAGCGCTTCCTCATGCGCTGCAAGCTTCTCAATATCACGCGCAATGCCATCCGGATCGAGCAGATGAAAGTGAACGGTCTTGAAAAGGATCTCTATCACCTCTACCATGCCATCATCATCAATGATCTTGACCACGGCACCTGCCAGCCCGTCGTCTTCTGCCGGGACTACCACAAGTTTCATCCCGGCCACACATACTGTTACCGAAAAACAATGCGTGCTTTCGGATATCTCTCCATTCAGAAAGAAGACCGCCCTCGCTATGAACAATTCATGGACGCGGACACCATTTCCGATCGCCTTTCTGCACATGGAGGCACGCTCTCCGAATATTTCCGCACCCTGACGCCCAATGGCTTCGTCTGGTGTCAGCACGTCTTCATCGCCATTCCCGATACCCATTGCCGTATCTTCCTTCACACTGTCAAGACCGCCATCCCGAATAACCTCGCCATGGAGAATGGTCTTGTCAAGCTGTATAACGAGATCAAGAACGGCTGGGGTCCCGGAATCAGTGACTGGTGACTGGTGACTGGCGACTGGCGACTGGCGACTGGCGACTGGTGGCTCAGTTCCCGGTTTCATCATTTCGATCATCAAAAGGCTCTCCGCACGAGCATTTCGTGGGAGAGCCTTTTTTCGTGTGCCGATTTGCGCTATAATATAGAATACAAGTTTGAACGTAAAGCTGTGTGACCGGAGATCAGAGCAGACCATTTGGGGCATTTCCCTCAGAAAGAATCTTCCCGCCAATGGGGAAACAGGGCTGCCATTTCCTTACCCATGACTTCTCCGGATCACCCACACTTTTTTCAGGAGACACCCATGACAGAATCCACCCGATGCACCATCATCGTCAATCCGACCTCTGGACGCGAGCGAGCCCCGCGCTATATCCCGCTCCTCCATACGACACTGGCAAAGCGCTATGACAACATCACCATCAAGCTGACCGAAAAAGCCGGGGATGCTACAGAATTCGCCCGCATCGCTGCAGAAAAAGGACGTGACGTCATCTGCATGGGCGGCGATGGCACGATCAATGAAGTCATCAATGGCATGGTACCCGTAGGTAGTCAGTCCGCCTTCGGCTTTATTCCCTTCGGCACGGTCAATGATCTGGCCCGCGCTCTCCACATCCCGCGCTCCCCGCAGGGAGCCATCCGCATGCTCGAACACGCAGTCAAGACGAAAATCGATGTCGGCAAGATCAATGACCGCTACTTCATCAACGTTGTCGCCGCCGGCCTCATTTCTGAAGCAGTCAGCGAAGTCTCCATCAAAGAAAAGACCCTCTTCGGATCGCTCGCCTACTTCATGAAAGGCATGCAGGTCTTGAACAAGCAGAAATCCTACCACTTTAAGATCGAAGAGGAAAATGGCACTGTGATCCAAGTCTCCTCCCCTTTGATCGCTGCCATGCTGACCGACTCCGCCGGCAGCTTCCGCAACCTCATCCCGCCGGAGGACCGTAATAAAGGCATCATCAAGCTCTGCCTCTTCCACGACTTCGCATGGCTGAATGCCATCCGGCAGGCGCCGAAGCTCCTCGCCGGTTTCCAGATGGGGCCCGACTTCGTCACTGTCGTCGGTATCAAAAAAGCGCATATCTCCATCACTGAAGGCGATACCCTCTCGACCAATGTAGACGGCGATAAGGGACCGAATTTCCCGATCGACCTTGAAATCCTCCCCTCCCGCCTCCCCGTCTTCGTCCCCGAGCACGTGGACGACAATGCGACGCATCTCCCCCACTTCTTCGAACGCGTCGCCCCCCATATGCATTTCCCATGGGCAGAAAATGGGGAAGAACCGATCAAAGGGACGACCATCGAAGAGGTCGTCCGGGAAGTGCAGGAACGGGAGAAGAGAAAGAAGTGCTAACCTAAGAGACTTGAAAATTTCAGACTTCAGAAAACGCGTCCGATGTTTCGCATGTTGCAAAATATCGGACGCGTTTTAGCGTATTGCATGTTGCCCAAATGGCTTATTATTGAGTACCCGCTTGTACCACGCCCCCTCCGCCCACGGCTTTTCAACACTGGTTCTCTTTCCCAAAATTTGCGCCGTCCGCATGTCTGACTGGTGAAGCCAAAGGAAAACGCTTCCTATCCATATACCGCCATTGATGAGTTCTCACGGATGCCTATTGAATGTGTGCAGACAGATATCAGTTTTACACCTTAATCAATAAAAAAGGTGCTGCAGCATATGCCGCAACACCTTAAAAAAGCAGTAATTAAAACACTGTCTGATTTGACGTCGTGATCTAATCTATTCTCTTATTTCACTACCTTCTCCGTATTTTCTGCAAGTCCCGGGAAATCCAATGTCGCAAAGAGGTCGCGAAGGGTTTCATTTCTGCGGATCTGCTGAATGCTGCCATCTTCATGGACGAAGATCTCCTGATGACGGAGGCGTCCATTGTAGTTATAGCCCATGCTGTGACCATGCGCGCCGGTATCGTGGATAACGATGAGGTCGCCCATTTCGATTTCAGGAAGCTCTCTCTGGATGGCAAATTTATCGCAGTTCTCACAAAGGGAGCCGGTCACGTCATAGACGTGGTCCTTCGGTGCATCTGCTTTGCCGAGAACAGTGATGTGGTGGTAGGCGCCGTACATCCCCGGACGCATGAGGTCAGCCATGCAGGCATCGGTACCGATGTAGTCTCTGTAGATGTGCTTGTAATGGATGGCTTTCGTGACGAGGAAGCCATACGGGCCGGTCACCATGCGGCCGCATTCGAAGGAGATGCGGGTATCTTCAAAGCCTGCCATTTTTTCTTCGAAGAGCTTCTTCGCACCTTCGCCAAGGCCTTCGAGGTCGACCGGATCCTGTTCCGGACGATAGGGGATGCCAATGCCGCCGCCAAAGTCGATGAAGGAGACGGTGATACCTTTTTCTCTCTTGATCTCATTCGCAAGGTCAAACATCATGCTGATGGTGCCGAGAAGCCCCGGGAGCTGGAGCTCCGCGGAGATGACCATAGTATGGATACCAATGTAGGAGATTCCATGGTCCTTCGCCCAGTCGACACAGGTCATGAGCTGGTCCTTGGTCATGCCATACTTAGCTTCTTCCGGAGTACCGATGATCGCATTGCCGCGTGCAAGCTCCGGCCCTGGATTATAGCGGAAGCAGATCTTTTCCGGGACGATGTGAAGACGTTCCATGTCGCCTAAATTCGATACATCATCGAGATTGATGATGGCGCCAAGGTCATTCGCTTTCAGAAATTCTTCGTCTGGGGTATCATTCGAAGAGAATACGATCTGATCCCCAGTGATGCCGACACTCTCAGCAAGCACCAGCTCTGCCATGGAGCTGCAGTCTGCACCGACGCCGAGTTCCTTGAGGCTCTTCATGATCCAGGGGTTTGGCGTTGCTTTCACCGCAAAGTATTCATGAAAATTCGGATTCCAGGAAAAGGCCTTCTGCAGACGCTTCATATTGTCATGAATGCCTTTTTCATCATAGATGTGAAATGGTGTACCATACTGCTGTGCTACCTGTCGGATCAGCTCATCGCTGAATGGGATCTTTTTATCAGTCATTACATATCCTTCTTTCCTAGTCTTTTGATTTTATCGGAAAATTCGATGTTTAATTATAACACACGAGCATGGGATTGACTATAGAAAAATAAGAAGGGGCTCAGGGTGAGCCCATGGAGCTTCAAGCCCCAAAGACTCACCCTGAACCCGAGGGAAACACTGATTTCCTAGAGAAAATCATCTGACCAAGTGACACTACCGATGAACGGTTCTACTTACTTATTATCCGCATTCGCTACCGCTTTCTTGCTGTATTCTTCTGTCCATTTCTTGAAGTTGCCATTGTCCGTATTTTCTTTGATGACTTCGTTCACGACAGCAAGGACATCTTCGTTGCCCTTCTGGATGGCAGCCGCAGAGTTCTTGACAGCATTCGGGAATTTGATATCCGAGAACATCAGGTCATCATTGAAGATGAGATACTGCTGACCGACGATGCCTTCGACAACGAGGCCATCCACCTTACCATGCTTGAGCTCGAGCACGACTTCCGGGACATGCGCAAGACCGACGATCTTGGCATCCTTGATCTTTTCCTTTGCCAGAGCTTCCTGTGTAGTGGACTTCTGGACGCCGATGGTCTTGCCGTAGAGATCTTCTACTTTCTTATATTTGTCCGCATCTGCCTTCTTGATGATGACAAGCTGTTCTGTCGGCAGGTAGTTGTCCGAGAAATCCATAGATTTCTTACGTTCATCAGTTGGGTTGATACCGGCGATGGCGATATCGACCTTACCGCTGGTCAGTGAGGTCAGAAGCGCCTGGAAATTCATATCCTGCACTTCGAGCTTGACGCCGAGCTTGTCAGCGACTTTCTGTGCAAGCTCCATATCAATGCCGATGACTTTCTTTTCGCCGACGGATGTATCGACGAATTCATATGGCGGGTAGCCGGACGCAGTGCCTACGACGAGCTTGCCTTCTTTCTTGATCTTCTGCATCAGCGGGCTTTCTTTCTGCGTCTGTGGCTTGCTCGATGCCGCTTTGTCAGCGCTGCCGCCGCAGCCTGCCAGGGTGAATGCTGCCATAGCTGCCAGACCAAGGGCAGCTGCTTTCCATGCTTTGCTATGTTTCATCATCATGATACGCACCTCTCTAGTGAAATCGTCCCCATCGGACTTACGGAAACGCTGATTAAATCGCAGAGTCAGATTTAATCAGTGTTTCCTTACGTTTTTGTATGCATAGATAATAGCATGATTATACATATTTGTCAATAATTATTCATCCAATTTTCGCAATTTTCCGAGATCAGATTTTTTTATGCTTCCCTTTACGGAAAGCTCCGCATGCGTGCAGAAGATAGGCTATGCGATATCACGTACTTTTCAGCCTTAGTCCTTTCTGCTGTGCAGAGCAGCAATAAAAAAGCGCAGCCTCCTCCATGGAGTCTGCGCTTTTATGCAAAATATGCACGAGCGAAGCCCGATAGCTTTACTTCGCTTTTTCTACTGCGATCTTGCTGTACTGATCGACCCATTTCTCGAACTGGCCAGATTCAGTATCCTTCTTAATGATCTCATTGATGATCTTCATGAGATCGTCATTGCCCATCTTCATCGCTACAGCGGAGACCTTCTTTGCCCCTTCGAACTGTACATCTGCAAGCGCGAGATCATCATTGAAAATCAGGTACTGCTTGGCTACGACGCCTTCGAGAACGATCCCATCGAGCTTTTCATTCTTCAGCTGCAGAATCGCATCCGGTACGCTGGAGAGACCGAGGGCTTTCGCGCCTTCGACTTTCTGCGCCGTCGCTTCCTGCGTGGTGGACTTTTCTGCGCCGATGGTCTTGCCTTTCATATCTGCCGCTGTCTTATATACGTGCTGGTTCTTCTTCAGGACGAGCAGCTTCTGCTCCGTTGGAAGATACTTTTCAGAGAAGGCCATGACTTTCTCGCGTTCCGGAGTCGGGGAAACACCGCCGACAGCGATATCGACCTTGCCTGCCGTGACGGAGGAGAGCAGTGCAGAGAAGCCCATGTCCTGAACTTCCATCTTGACACCGAGCTTGTCAGCAAGCTGCTGGCACATTTCGATATCGAGTCCGATGACCTTCTTGTCAGCGGAGCCGGAGTCTACGAATACATATGGCGGGTAGCCGGAAGAGGTGCCGACGATGATCTTGCCTCTCTTCTTGATGGTTTCCATCAGCTGTCCCTGCTGCGCTTCGCCGGAGGCAGCAGATTTCGCTGCACCTTTGTCATCCCCGCAGCCAGCCATCAGAAGCGCGCCGGCAGCTGCCAGACCAAGCAGTGCGAATTTTACAGATTTTTTCATTTGAAAGACCTCGCTTTCCCAAATTGGTAATTCACTCATGCCATACTAGCATGATGAAGGAAATCATGTCAATAAGAAAAAACGGATGTAGCCGCTAACGTACATCCGTCCTTAGATTTGTGAAATTTTTGAAAACACTGCATCGATCACAGAAGCCATATGACAAGCGGGGTTTGCGCTCTCGTGAGAAATTGGCACTTGCACCGATCCGGAAATACCGATTTCTCTGCCCTGACTTATTTCTTTGCGTTTTCTACGGCTTTCTTCGTCATTTCATCGACCCATTTATCGATGTTGCCATTATCACGGTTCTCTTTAATGACTTCGTTGACGATCTTGATAAAGTCTTCATTGCCCTTAGGTACAGCGACCGAGGAGCCTTTGCTGTCTATTTTGAAGAATACATTCGTCGGAGCCAGGTCAGGATTCGTGATGAGGTACTGTCCTCCGACGATGCTCTGTACCGGCACAGCATCGACTTTGCCCTGCTGGAGTTCCAAAAGCGCATCCGGAACCTTCGTCAAAGCTACGACCTGTGCATCTTTAATCTGCTCGTTGGTCAGCTTTTCCTGCAGAGAAGACTTCTGGACGGCGATCTTTTTGCCGTTGAAATCAGCCAGCGTCTTGCACTTGCCTGCATCTTCCTTACGGACAAGGAGGGTATGCTTGCCGACGAGGTAGCTGTCGGAGAAATCGACGGTCTTCTCTCGTTCTGCAGTCGGAGTGATGGCGGAAATCGCAATATCGATCTTGCCTGTCGTGATAGAAGCCAGAAGCGACTGGAAGGTCATGTCCTGTACTTCGAGCTTGACGCCGAGCTTCTTCGCAACGGCTTCTGCGATTTTGATATCGATCCCCGTGATGGATTTTTTATCCTTGACTGAAGTATCCAGGAATTCGTAAGGCGGGAAGCCCGGTGCTGTACCTACCACGAGTTTACCGTCTTTCTTGATTTTCTGAAGGAGAGCGCCCTGTCCTGCCGCACTCGATGCTGCAGAAGAAGCGGCTTTGTCTCCGCCGCAGCCGGTAAGGGCAAATACGCCGCAGGCTGCCACACCAAGGATGGCCAGTTTCAACATTTTATTCATCATCTATACCCTCTTTGCTTTCTTTTCACACGTAGTTGGATTGGTTGCAATAAATATACACCTATTTGCATGAAAATGCAATAGTCACGTATAAAAAAACAATGGCGATGTGAAATAACGATCATCTCATTTTCGCGTTCCATCTGCCGCGGGGGAC
>CAVBQN010000084.1:0-9360 GCA_963597545.1 Fusicatenibacter saccharivorans | reverse complement strand
TTTTTAGAAGATGGTATTCTCGTATCGCAGCCTTCCCCTCTAGGGGAAGGTGCCCCGTAGGGGCGGATAGGGTGACTATGGCATGAAAGACAGCTGGAATAAGGTTTCCCGGTCACTCCTATGAGAGCTGCAAGTCCCCCGCGGCAGATGGAACGCGAAAATGAGATGATCGTTATTTCACATCGCCTTTTTGCCTGCGTGAAAAAGGCTCGCGATGCGTGGATGGGATCTCTTCTGTATAAGGACTTTCAAGCGTTGAGAAATCATATCACTTTGACACATCCTGTATAATAGAGATAGAAACCAGCTGGGGGAGCCCTAAGGGGCTGAGAGGCGCGAAGCGCTGACCCTTTGAACTTGAATCGGATCATACCGGCGTAAGGAAGCGGGCTCTATTTTGACAGAGTATCCGCCGGAGGCGGATTTTTTTATTGGAGGTTGACTATGACGCAGCTTGAAGCAGCAAGAGAAGGCATCATCACGAAGGAAATGGAAACAGCCGCACGTGAAGAGGGCGTGAGCGCAGAATTCATCCGCTCCGGCATCGCGGAGGGGACGATCGTCCTTCCGGCGAATATTTACCATACCTCGCTCCATCCGTATGCGATCGGCAAGGGGCTTCGGACGAAGATGAATGTAAATCTGGGGATCTCTTCTGATGTATGTAACTATGACACGGAGCAGGCGAAGGCGAAGCTCGCCTGGGAGATGGGGGCGGAGGCCATCATGGATCTGTCCTGCTATGGGGAGACGGCGCCGTTTCGTGAATGGCTGGTGAAAAACAGTCCGGCGTCCATCGGTACGGTGCCGATGTATGATGTGAAGGGCGTCCTTCACAAGGGGCTGAAGGATATGACGGCAGATGATCTCTTCTCTGTCGTGGAACGTCATGCGAAGGATGGCGTGGATTTCATGACGATCCATGCGGGGCTGAACCGTGAGACGGCGAAGCACATTATGAGAAATAAGCGCATCACAAATCTCGTTTCCCGCGGCGGCTCGGTGCTCTTTGCGTGGATGTACATGCACGGGAAGGAGAATCCTTTCTACGAACAGTTTGACCGTCTGCTGCTGCTTTTGAAGAAGTATGATGTCACACTGTCTTTGGGTGATGGATGCCGCAGCGGTTGTGGGCATGACTCGACAGATGCCGTGCAGATCTCGGAGCTGATCAATCTGGGTGAGCTGGTCGTGCGTGCGCGCAAGGCGGGGGTACAGGTCATGGTGGAAGGCCCGGGGCATATGCCGATCTCGGATATCCGCATGAATGTGGAGATCGCAAAGAAGCTCACTCACCAGGCGCCTCTCTATGTCTTGGGTCCGATCGTCACCGATGTGGCACCGGGCTATGATCACATCACCGCGGCGATCGGGGGTACGCTGTCGGCAGCATGCGGGGCAGACTTCCTCTGCTACGTCACTCCGGCGGAGCATCTGCGTCTGCCGGATCTGGATGATGTGCACGAGGGGATCGTGGCTTCGAAGATCGCCTGCCATGCCGCAGATCTCGCCAAGGGCGTGAAGGGCGCGGAAAAATGGGATGAAGAAATGAGCTGGGCACGCCGCAAGGTGGACTTCCATCGCATGATCCCGCTCGCCATTGACCCGGGCAAGGCACGTCGCTACAGAGAGAGCAGCATCCCGGAGGATGAAGCGACCTGTACGATGTGCGGTTCCATGTGTCCGATGAAGACGCTCGATGAAATTTTGAATAACCGCAATGCGGAGGAGGATCCGTTTAAGGACTAAGACAAAGGCTGCGCCATATGACGCAGCCTTTTTTGATTCAAGGGGGCAGCAGGTTCAACAGGGAAAGGGACAGCTTTGTTGCAAACATAAATGTGGGCGATACCTGAAAGAGGTATTTAATCAGTGCTTCCTTAGCTCCCCTCTTTCTGTTTTTTAAGCACCCATACATACGCATCATTTCCGCTTCCATGCACACCGAGTATTTCGGGGGAAAAGTCTGGGAAGGCGCTCTTGTATTTCTGCAGGAAGAGGAAATAGGAAAGTGCCTCGTCCGTCCAGACCTCGCCGGGCTCTAAGACGGTGATACCGGGGGGATAGGGGAGGATCATTTCCAGAGATACGCGCCCTTTGGCTTTCGGAAGTGGGACGCGCTCGCGTGCTCCTTTGATGAAGGCCTGATGGGCTTGTTTCCCGGTGAGCATGGCTTTGGGGAAATGATCTTCATCGAAGAGCGCCTGCGTAAGGCGGGCGGCTCCTTCCCGGCAAAGGAAGTCCTGATAGCGCAGGGAGAAGTCTTTCAGTCCTTCTCCTTTCCGGCAGGTGAGGTGCGGCGCAAAGACGGACATCGGTGTATTGGCCTCATAGGCCGCTTCACATTCCTGAAGAAGGGAGAGGAGATGTTCCTGCTTTTCCTTCGTATCACCAGGCTCGATGAGGAAGAGGAGGGTGTGGAAATCAGATTTCTCCACCGTTACATGGCGGCTCTCGAGCCAGTGAGAAAGAAGCGGCGCGGGGAGGGGGTCTGTCACAAGGAGTACCTTGCAGGGATCGGTGAGGTAGAGGCTTTCTGCGATATGGGAGAAGCCGTGCCAGGTGTCTTTGGGGGAAATCGCAAAGAAGGCGGGGTCTGAGAGGATCTCTTCTGCCGGATGGGCGTCCCAGGAAGCGGCGCGCACCGTGGGAGCGGTGAAAGGTCGAAGGAAGCGGCAACGCTTGAGGATGGATCTCTTCAGCTCTGTCGCTGTGATCGCGGCTTCTTTCCAGAGCTCCTTTCCTTTCTTCTGGTGCAGGTACGCATTCATTTCCAGTCCGGCAAGGAGCGGATAGTAAGGGGAGGTCGATATATGCATGAGAAAGGCAGCCTGCAGGACGTCATCCTCGAGATAGCGCGTCATCCCCCGCAGGTGGCTGTCCTTCTTGTGAAGCTGGCTCGTCATGGAGAATCCGGCAAGCTGCTTGTGGACGGACTGCGTCACAAGGATGCCGGGATCGTTTTTCGTCAGGGGGAAGGTGAGGACGGCAGAATCCTGAAGGAGTGGGAGGAAATTTTCGTAGCCGGCCCATGCGCCGTCGAAGAGGATGTAGTCGCAGAGTGAGCCGATGCGGCGAAGAAGCTCTCTGGCATTCAGAAAGAGGCCGTCATAGGTGGAGAGCTGGAGGCAGGCAAGGCGGTAGGGACGCTGCTTTTTCCCTGCGGCGGGCGAGAGCATGGCCGCTTTCTTGCGGAGGCGGACGGGGTCAAGCGTTTCTTCCGTCAGTCCGCCGATGATGCCGCTTTCATTTCGCTCGGAGGCGAGATAGACGGGAAGTCCGCCTGCGGCGGCGAGTGCGGCCTGCGAGGCAGACTTGTGGTTATTCCTGTCGAAAAGAATGAGGTCGCCCTCTGAGACGAGCGCGCTGATCGCGATGCGGTTCGAGGCGGAGGTGCCGCCCAAGACGAAGAAACAGCGATCGCTCCCATACACGCTCGCAGCGAGGGCTTCTGCCTCTCCGGAGACGCCTTCGTGAGAGGACGGATCCCCGATGACGGAAGAAGAGTCCGAGATGTCCGCTGTAAAAGCGCCTTCACCGAGCGCGGAGACAAAGGCGCGTCCTTCAGGGATTTCATCAAACAGTGCGCCGCTGTGGTGTCCCGGCGTACAGAAATCATCGCGCGCTTCTTTCGCAAAGTCTAAAAGTGCTTTCGTGAAGGGGGGAAGGTGGTGGGAATCATTCATGGGTATCAGCTCCTTTTAGAGGTATTGTAACATAAGTTATGGGTGTAAGGTTCAGGCTAGTGACTAGATACCACATTCGGGCATTGCCATTATTTATACTTTGCGGCGCTTTTGATTTTTATGCGCCGCACCAACACTCCTCACTCCTCACTCCTCACTCCTCACTCCTCACTTCTCACTGGCGAGAAGAGCTTTCATCCGCAATCAAGGGACGCCCCGCCTCATGGGCTAACCCTGAACTTATAATCCTATCAACAAATGATTCGATTTATGATAATATAATAGAGTACATTCATGATGGGGTGGTGCGCGCAAGGAGGCGGGAGCGATCGAAAAAGAATATCAGGTGAATCTCCCTGTCTTCGAAGGGCCGCTGGATCTTTTGCTGCACCTTGTGACGAAGAATCGGATCGATATTCACGACATACCGATCCATGAGATCACCGAGCAGTATCTCGCTTACATCAGGAGAGCGCAGGCGTTCGATCTGGAGCTGGCGAGCAGCTTCTTCGCCATGGCTTCGACACTCATCTTCATCAAGTCGCGGATGCTGCTCCCGAAGCGGAGGCAGGAGGCAGACAATGAGACGGAAGACCCGAGAGCCGAGCTCGCGAGGTCACTCGAAGAATTCAAGCGGATGAAGGAGATCAAGGGACGCATCGAGGCGCTCATCAATGCCGAAAGGCCGTACTGGAAGAAAGAGCCCGAGGCTGTGAAGGGCGGGCTGTATCAGGGGCGGATCTCCCTCCTGAAGCTGCGTGCGGCCTTCCTCTCGCTCTATGACTCTCTCCATGAAGAGAAGGAAGAGATCCTCGCCCCCGAGGAGGTGTCGATGGAGCAGGAGATGGAGACGCTGAAAGAGACGCTCTCTTGCCTTCATCGTGTGAACTTCACGCAGTATTTCCGGCGGCTGAAGACACGCCTCCGCCTCGCCGTCACACTCGTGGCACTCCTTGAACTGATTCGCCTTGGCGAGGCTGGCGTGATCGAAGGCGCAGGGGGACTAGAAATCGTGAGGGGTTAGGGGTTAAGGTTCAAGTTGTCGGGCTAACCCTGAAGTTTGAAAGCAGAGATGGGGTTCAAGGTTCAGGTTGATGGGTTCAGGGTTGTGGTGGCAGCTTCGCTGCAAAATATATATTTGTGGCGAAGCCGCCACCTTCATTCCTAATTCCTAATTCAAGCAGAGCTTTTATTCAAAATCAGTGGATGGAGCCGCCCTACGGGCTAATCCTGAACCCCGAACCCCGACCCCTGAACCCTGAACCCTTAAACCCATAACGCAACAAAGGACATTTATGACAAACACTCTTATACAGCTCTCAGCGCTCATCGAAGCCTTTCTTTTTGCAAAGGGGAGCCCTGTCTCTCTGACCGACATGGCAAAGGCCGTGGGCGAAGACTCTCAGATGATCGAGAAAGCACTCACGCTGCTGTCTGAAAAATATGAAAAGCCAGACTCCGGTTTGACGCTCCATCACACGGGCGCGGGGTACATGCTGGCGACGAAAAAGAAATATGACACCTGGCTCTCCTCCCTTCTGGGGAAACAGACGCCGCTCTCGGCTGCGGCGCTGGAGACGCTGGCGGTGGTGGCCTGCAAAGAGCCTGTGACGCGAGTCGAGATCGAGAAGATCCGCGGCGTGACGGCAGGCCGTGTGCTGGGGCTCCTCATGGAGAAGGGCCTCATCGAAGAAAGAGGCCGTCTGGATATCCCCGGACGGCCGATCCTTTATGGTACGACGAAGCGTTTCCTCGCCTGCACCGGGCTTTCCGATGTGAATGAGCTTCGGATGCGCTGGCGAGAAGGACTGGAAGAAGGAGAACTATTTTGAAAGAACGTTTACAGAAGGTATTGAGCCATGCGGGCATCTGCTCCCGCCGCAAGGCTGAAGAATTGATCGCAGCGGGACAGGTCCGTGTGAATGGCAAGGTCATCCGCGAGCTGGGGAGCGAAGCCGATCCTGTTTCCGATCGCATAGAGGTTGCCGGAGAACGCATCCGCCCTGAGCGGAAACGCTATTTCCTCTTCTACAAGCCGGATAATGTCATCACGTCTGTCACCGACCCGCAAGGGCGGCGCACGGTCATGGACTATTTCAGAAATATCCGTGAGCGCATTTTCCCTGTCGGACGGCTTGACTATCACTCCGAAGGACTGCTCCTCATGACGAATGACGGTGAGCTCGACAACATCCTGACGCATCCGAAGCATGAGGTCAAAAAGGTATATGAAGTCACAGTCCGTGGGAAATATTCACTGAAGCTGGCAGATAAAATGTCGAAGGGCGTGCGCATCGACAGCGGAGTGACTGCACCGTGCGAGATCGAAGTCCTGGGCTATGACAAGGAGAAGAATAAGACAAAGGTACGTATGACGCTCCACGAAGGGAAGAACCGTGAGATCCGTAAAATGATGGCGGCGTTCCACTATCCTGTATTCGGACTGAAGCGCGTGCAGTACAGCTTCCTGACGCTTTCTGGCGTCTCCCGCGGGGAATACCGCCGCCTGTCCTTGGAGGAGGTCAAGAAACTGTATGAGCTCCACAAATAAAAAGATCGCCATCATCGGAGCCGGCGTGGCGGGACTTCTGGCCGCTGTCACGGCAGCGGAACGGGGAGCCAAGGTCATGCTCTTTGAAAAAATGCCGAAGGTCGGCCTGAAGATGGGCATCACCGGAAAAGGCCGCTGCAATCTGACAAACAGCGCGCCCATCATGGATTTCATCGGGAAGACACCGGGCAATGGGAAATTTCTCTACAGCGCCTACGAAGCCTTCTCGAATGAAGACCTGCTGGAGCTGCTCCATGGCTACGGTCTTGTGACCAAGGTCGAGCGCGGCGGACGTGTCTTCCCTGCCAGCGATGATGCACAGGAGGTGCGCCACCTTTTCATGCGCCTTCTCAAAGAAAAGAAGGTCGAGCTTCACTTGGAGGAGCCAGTGTCTCATATCGTCGTCATAGACGGCAGGGCGAAGGGCGTCGTCACGAAGAAGGGACGCTATGATGCCGATGCCGTGATCCTGACGACCGGCGGCGCTTCGTACCCGCGTACGGGCTCGACGGGAGACGGGTATCGGATGGCCGGGGAGATCGGGCACAAGATCACGACCATCCGTCCTGCCCTCATCCCTCTCGTCACGAAGGAAAGCTGGCCGAAGGACCTGCAGGGGCTCTCGCTCAAGAATGTCACACTGGCTCTTTCCGCCGGCGGGCGCAGAAAGGCAGAGGAATTCGGAGAGATGCTCTTCACCCATTTCGGGATCACCGGCCCCATCGTGCTCTCCCTCTCGGATAAAGCCTCTCTCTGGCTCTCACAGGGGCATCCCGTGGAAGCGACGCTCGATCTCAAGCCTGCGCTTACGCAGGAAGTTCTCGATAAGCGTGTCCTGAGAGATCTGGAAAAGCATCACCTGAAGCAGATGGCCGGTGCGCTTGTCGAACTTCTCCCGCATCGCATGATCGACGTTGTGCTCTCACTGGCAGGTATCCCTCGGGACCTTCCTGTCAGCGAGCTCAAGAAAGCCCAGCGCGCGTCCCTCGTGCAGACGATGAAGTCCATGAAGCTCACCATCACAGGCACTCGTCCCATCGAGGAAGCCATCGTGACAGCCGGCGGCATCTCCGTCAAAGAAGTGAATCCGTCCACCATGGAATCAAAGAAAGTGGCAGGGCTCTATTTCGCAGGAGAAGTCCTTGACATCCACGCCTTCACCGGCGGCTACAATCTGCAGGCGGCCTTCTCGACCGGACATCTGGCAGCGGAAAGTGCAGCCGGCAGGGATGCGTAGCCGGTGACTAAAAGGCTAGAAGACTAGAAGACATCAGACTACTGTATCGTCATTTCGAGCGAAGCGAGAAATCTCCCTTGCAGACCGCTAAACGAAGAATGAGTGAAAGCAGAAATACGTAATACCAAGACGTCGTTTCCCACCAGTGCCTATGTGATACTAACCGCGGTGCCATAGAGATGGAGGGATACGCTCGGGATGACGATACGGGAAAGGGATATTCCCCAAAAAGTTTGAAAGCAGGGATGAGTGGCTAGGGATGAGGGATTAGAAATCTCAAATGACTAGTGACTGCTGACTAAATACCACCTTCGGGCATTGCTACCATCTATACTCCGCGGCGCTACCATATTTTTATGCGCCGCACCGTCCCTGCCCTACCCACTGAACCCATAGAACCCGCTTTCCCCTCTTTCGCCTGCCGTCAATGGAACGGCACGCCACAGAGGCTACCCCTGAACCCTGAACCAACCATCAACCAATTCATATAAAGGAGATCATCATTTATGCGAAAATTATCCATCGCCATCGACGGCCCGGCGGGAGCCGGCAAGAGCAGCGTATCGAAGATCCTTGCATCACGCCTTGGCTATGCCTATCTTGATACCGGAGCGATGTATCGCGCTGTCACCCATGAAGCTTTGAAGAAGGGGCTGACAGATCCGGCGGAGATCACCGCTATGACAAAAGCCCTCGATATGGAAGTGAAGCCCGGCATGGATGCCATGCATGTCATCGTGGATGGCGAAGATGTGACACCCTTCATCCGCACGCCGGAAGTCTCCGGACATGTATCAGAAGTTTCCGCCATCGGCGGCGTGCGCACGGCGATGGTCGCCATCCAGCGCCGTCAGGCCGAAAAGGGTGGTATCGTCCTTGACGGACGTGACATCGGGACGACTGTCCTGCCGAAGGCCGATGTGAAGATCTTCCTCACCGCCTCCGTCCACACCCGTGCGCTTCGCCGCTTCAAAGAGCTCGAAGCCCAGCACCCGGAGCTTTCGCTCGAAGACATCGAAGCCGATGTGGCAAAGCGCGACTACATGGACAGCCACCGAGAGATATCCCCCCTGAAGCAGGCGGAGGACGCCATCCTTCTTGATAATGGCGACCTCACGCTCGAAGGCACCGCAGAAGCTATGATCGCCATCTGCGAAAAGAAATTTCCGGGGTTTAGCAAGTAAGTGATTAGTGACTAGGGATCAAGGACTGGACATAGAGATTGGGAGACATCAGAAGTCAGACATCAGAAATCTAAAGTCTTAAAGCCTCCCTGTCTTCTTGCGCTTTATCAACGGCTAACAACCAACCACCATTTTCAAACGAGGTGAATCCTATGGGCTATGCTATTGTCAGAGCCATCTTAAATTTCTTCTTCTTCGTCATCTTCGGTCTCAAGGTCGAAGGGCGGGAGAATGTGCCCAAGACCGGGGCCATCATCGTTGCACCGAACCATAAAAGCTATTGGGATCCCCCTGTCGTCGGCGTGGCTTTTAATACCCGCATCATCCACTACATGGCGAAAGAAGAGCTTTTCAAAAATCCATTCTTCGGCTGGCTGATCCGTCAGTTCGGCACTTTCCCAGTGAAGCGCGGCAGCGTCGATCGCGCTGCTGTGCGTCAGGCCATCAAGGAGATCAAGGAGGGCAATCCCCTCGGCATTTTCCCGGAAGGTACCCGCATCAAGAGAGAAGGGCTCGGCCGTTTCCACACGGGCATGGCATCCCTCGCCCTCATGACCGGCACTCCGGTCATTCCTGTCGCTGTCCTCGGCACGGTGGATCTGCCTCGTAAGAATGGTCCGTTGGCCGTCCTCATCGGAAAGCCGATCGAGGTCAAAAAGCAGCGCCCGACCGATGAGAAGGTGGCTGAGCTCAATGACATCG
>CAVBQN010000083.1:0-9500 GCA_963597545.1 Fusicatenibacter saccharivorans | reverse complement strand
AAAGGGGCGGATAGGGTGACTATGGCATGAAAGACAGCTGGGATAAGGTTTCCCCGGTCACTCCTATGAGAGAGCTGCAAGTCCCCCGCAGCAGATGGAACGCTAAAATGAGAGGATCGTTATTTCACATCGCCTTTTTTCCCATCCGCAGATATCAGAGGTCGGATATCTGCGGCGGATCGCCTGATACCGGTCAGCAGTCACTTCTTCCCACGCAAACCGCTCCCATATGGTATAATAAAGATAACAAAAGCAGTGTGGCTGCTATTCTTTCGCAAGGATACATAATAACACGCCGGGATCACCGGACATTTAGCAAGGAGGAGAGACCATGGACGAAATTTTCAATCGCGGAACCTGCCGCTACTTCAAAGAACTGACCCCTGTGCCGGATGAAGAGCTGCTGACGCTCGTCAAGGCGGGCATGCAGGCGCGTGCTGTCGGCAACCAGAAGTCGCGTGACTTCATCATCGTCACACGTGAAGATCTGGTGAAAGCCATTTCTCACAACAGCATCATCGCCGGCCCGGCGCGCAAGGCGTCTGCTGCGATCGTCATCGTCGGCAAGAAGGATGGCATCAGCTTCCCGGAAGAATGGAGCTTCGACTGTGCGGCGGCTGCGCAGAACATACTGATCGAAGCTGAGCACCTTGGCCTTTCCACCCTGTGGATGCAGGTGTATCCGTATCAGGACAGAAAGATCCATCTGTGCCATATCTTAGACATCTCGACGGATGAGGATCCCTTCTGCATCATCGCCGTCGGCTATGCAGACCGTCGTCCGGTGAGACTGAACCGCTATGATGAGAATGCGGTCTCCTATGATCTGTATGGAAATCATAAGAAAAAATAAAACGGAAGCCATGCGCACAGCGCATGGCTTTTTGCATGCCCACGCGCTGTGATATAATGGGGGAAGGAGAGGGGGGAGTGACTGGTGGCTAGGGATTAGGAATCAGAAAATGCTCCCTTTTCGTAGAATTCGTCGGGATACTTGAATCAAGCATTTCTCTCGTATCGTCATTTCGAGCGAAGTCGAGAAATCTCTCTTGCACTGCGTTGATCTGCAGCGATGCGCGTATCGGTAACCGATGCCTTATTGCTTTGCTTTTCAGCTGCCCCATGGAAGTGGTTTCCCTGGGGATGACGAACGGAGAAGCTCTTACACCTTAAACCGCAAACCACACACTCTATTACCCCGGAGGTGATCGTATGAACTATAAACTGTTATTCACCGCGACGGTCTGCGCTGCCGCTTTCTGCGCTACTCCCGTCCATGCGGACTACACGAGCTGGCAGGATCCGAGCTATGATTTTTCGAAGATCAGCCGCATTTATGTGGGGCGCGTCGATATGAGTGATGTCGCCTTGAGCAGTGCGAGACAGAAGAGCCTAGAAACGACATTTGCCAGCCGCATGAACAAGGCAAAAATTCCCAGGGATGTGATGCTTACCATAGAAGCACCGACGGCTTCGAAGAGACTTTCCGGCTCCCGTGTGCTGAAAGCGTCGGCCGAGAGCGGCACGGAAGAGGCGGATGATCTCTTCGAAGCGGCGAAGGCCGCGAATGCACAGGTATACATCCTGCCCAGGCTCACCCGCTGGCAGGTGAAGAGCTACATCGAGCCGGCGCATGTGGAGTGGAGATCTGTTCAGGTGCGTGATTCCTATCAGGACAAGGATGGAAACTGGCATGATTTCTACCGCACAGAAACCTACCCCGACTATGTGCCTGCGCGGGAGATCCCATATGCTGTGGTGACGATGACCTTTGAATGGTATGATGTAGAGAGCGGTGCGCTGATCGCTTCGAGCGAGGATGACCGCACGCGCAATGCGGAGAACGATCCGAAGGGGATGTATCAGCGCATCGTCGACCGCTTTGCCAAGGATCTGAAAGAGAAAGTGGAGAAGTGAAGAGAGCCGCTTTTCCCTATTTTGTACGATGAAAAGGTGACGCTATGAAAACGAATCATAAGCCTCAATCCATTCTTTATCCCCAGCCCGTGCTGGTGATCGCGTCCTATGACAAGGAAGGTCACGCAGATGCCATGGTGGCGGCGTGGGGAGGGATCTATGATACGAACCAGATCGGCTTCATGCTGGATCATCGCCACCAGACGACGGAGAATATCCGTGCCGCTTCCGCTTTCACGGTGAGCATGGCGACTGTCGGCACGATGGCAGAGTCGGATTATTTCGGCTGCGTGAGTGAGAAGGCGGCCGCAGGGAAGATCGGGCATGTGGGCTTCCATGTCGTGAAGAGCGAGCATGTGGAAGCGCCTGTCATCACGGAGTACCCGCTCACTTTTGAGTGTAAAGTATCCAAGGTGACACAGGTGGGCGAAGATTTCCACTTCGTGGGCGATATCGTGAATATTCTTGCCGATGACGCCATCCTGACGGAGGGGAAGATCGATCCCATGAAGCTGGCGCCGATCACCTTTGATGCGGTGCATGGCAAGTACCTGCCGCTCGGAGAAGCGGTCGGGAAGGCTTGGGGCGAAGGACGGATATTTATGAAGTGAAAGTTTCAGGTATAAGTGAACTTTTTACCAAAATCCAGAAAAGTTTCGATTATAATCGAAACTTTTCTGGATTTCATCGTTTTATTCGATTATAATGAGAGAAAGAGGTGAGACGATGATAAAAAGAGAGTTGTACATGAAGCGCATTCGACCATTCATCGGACGAGAAATCATAAAAGTGCTGACGGGCATCCGCCGTTCAGGAAAGTCTGTCATGCTCTCGCTCATTCAGGAAGAACTCAGAAAGCAGGGGGTCTCTGATGAGCAGATGATTTCCTTTAATTTTGAACAACTGGTGAATCGCACATATTGCAATGCGCTGGCACTTCATGAAGAAATCAGTCGACGGGCGAGGGGAAAAACCGGCAAACTTTATTTTTTCTTCGATGAGATTCAGGAGGTAGAGGATTGGCAGCGATGCATCAATTCACTCAGACTCGACTTTGATTGTGACATCTATGTGACGGGCTCGAATGCGAAACTGCTGTCTGGCGAGCTGGCGACGTATCTTGCAGGAAGGTATGTGGAATTAGTGATGTACCCTTTTTCTTTTGCAGAGTTTATCGCGATGCAGCAGGAAGAGGGGCTGTACCTCTCCGAAGGGAAGGCCTTTCAGGACTATCTGCTGACGGGCGGGATGCCATTTCTTTCTCATCTGCCAAAGGAAGAAGATGCGATTTTTCAATATCTGCGAGACGTCTATCACTCGGTCATTCTGAAGGACGTCATCGGGCGAAATGCGATCCGTGATGTAGATCTTTTAGAGCGCATCGTTCTTTACCTGATGGCCAATGTGGGGCATCCTTTCAGCGTGAACAGTCTTACGAAGTATTTCAAAAACGAAAAGCGAAATGCATCGTATGAAACGGTCCTGAACTATGTCAAGGCCTGTGAGAATGCTTTTCTTCTGTATCGAGTCAAGCGGGAGGATCTGGTCGGTAAGAAATCTTTGTCTGTCAATGAAAAACTATACGTGGTGGATCATGGAATCCGACAGGCGGTGTATGGACGGAATCAGCAGGACATCGACCAGGTACTCGAAAATATCGTCTGTCTGGAAATGCTGCGCCGCGGTTATGCAGTGACTGTCGGTAAGTATGGTGATAAGGAAATCGACTTCATCGCTGCGCGCGGAAAAGAAAAACTCTATGTGCAGGTGACATATCTTTTGGCAAGTGAGCAGACGATGGAACGTGAGTTCGGCGTGTTGGAAGAGATCCGGGATAACTATCCCAAATATGTAGTTTCTTTGGATGAATTTGATCGTGGCCGCAATGGCATCCGGCATAGAAATATACGCGATTTTCTTTTGGAAAAATCGTGGACATGAAAAAAGAGTCTGTCAGCTTTTTGACAGACTCTTTTTTCAGAGCGGGGAGAGATCGACCGCAGACGTCAGACATCCAGGGAAACGCTGATTCAATCTGACAACGATTTCATCAGTGTTTCCCTAGCGTCTGATCCCCAATCACCAGTCACTAAATCAGCACGGCAAAGAAGGAGGCGAAGACGACGGTGAAAACACCGGCGACAACGATTGAATACATAAACTGTTTTGCTAGCAAAGCATTGTGCTCTAAGTCATATACAAGATTTGACAGTTGTGTGCTCATATATGAAACCTCCTGTTTGAATAAGTTTTCAAGCAGCATCTATGTACGTGATAATATAAAAATGATACAATGCATAGAGAAAGATTTATAAAAAATTAAAAAAGCAAGGAGGGGGAATAGTGGATAAAAAATATTTGATTTTAATAAATCACGTTTCTGTATACTATGATGATTTCTGTGCGTTGCATGATGTGACTTTTGATATACAAAAGGGCGATTTCATTGCACTCATGGGATCGAATGGGGCAGGAAAGAGTACATTCTTGAATACATTGATGGGCTTTTTGTCTCCTAAGGAAGGGACGATAGATTTTAATGAAGAAAAAATATCTTTGAGAAATCCTATGGCCTCCATTGGTTTTTCTTCTCAAAAGATGGTCATGGATTGGTATTTGAATGTATGGGACAATGTATATTTAGGATGTAGTTTAGCTGGTATGGGAGGAAACAGGGCTAAAGTATTGACTGAAAAAGCACTGCAGCGAGTTTCCTTGACAGAAAAAGCGAAAAAAGGAGTGGATGAACTTTCTGGTGGACAACAGCAGAGAGTACAAATTGGTCGCGCTATTGTGCATGAACCGGATTTATATATATTGGATGAGCCAACGGCTGGATTAGACCCCGATATTGCGGAAAATTTTTTTGCCTATCTATGGGAAGAACATAAAAAAGGAAAAACCATTATTGTATCCTCTCATGACTTATATTTGCTAGAAAAATATTGCAACAAGCTATTATATATCGAAAAAGGAAATGTACGATATTGGGGTGGCCTACAAGAGTTTTTACAAACCCATCATCGAGTTGCTTTATATCGTGGCACCGTCAAGGCTGCTAAGGATATGCCCGATATGACAGTATCTTATCGTGCTTTTACCTTTTTGCCTGATGAGAGTGAAGAACCATGCACCTTTGTGATCGCTTTGGCAGAGGGGCATACCCTTTCAGAAGCCTTGCTGGAATTGTCTGCCCATTGTGTGATTCAATCCATTGGTGTGATGGAGGAAAGTGGGTTACGTGACTTTTTTGTAAACCAGAAGAAAGGTGTATAGAAAATGCAACCGGCATCATTTCGTAGATATGCTAGATATAATTGGGTGGCTGTCTGGGCTTTGATTCGAGTGGAAGCTCGCGCCTTTTGGGATACGCGGTTTATGCTCTTTTCGCAAATTATCATGCCTTTTATGTATTTCCTGTTTATTGCATTGCCTTTAGCGAATACAGTAGGTAGTATTTCCTTTCAAGGACAATTGATTTCTTATCCCGATTATGTGTTGGTTGGTCTACTAGCCATGAACATGATGCAACAGATGGTTCGTGTTATTTATCGCATGGCAGTGGATCGGCAGCATGGATTTTATGCGTTGAAGATGATAGGTGGAATTTCTCCTGTCATCTATATTGGTATCATGAGTATCAGTTCCATTATGGGATATGCAGTACAGGGGATAGTCTTTTATCTATTGATTCTTCTCTTTCATTTACATGTGAGTTTGGGAAATTTTATTCATTTATGGGCCACTGGACTGATTGCATTTTTCTTTTGGGCTGGATTAGCCGCTATGGTGACAATGAAGATTGACAGTTTTGCTACACGAGATGCAGTGGTTTCCTTTGTAGTGACACCCTTATCCTTTAGCGCCCCGGCGTTTTATGTGTGGAAAGAAGCGCCTGCTTTTATCAGATATATTGCGATATGTAATCCATTGACATATCAGTTGGAAGTGTTACGAGAAGTGGCTTTTGATACTTTATCCAAGCCTTCTTTCTTTTTGGTATGTGTGTTTAGTGTGGTATCTATTGCTTTGGCCACATGGGTGGTATCTCATGCGGCGTTGATTGCGGGGAAAGGAGAATGACCTATGGCACCAATCGAATTTCGCCATAGAAGTACTTGTAATTATATAGGTACATGGACTATTATAAAAATGGAAAGTCAGAGAATGGTGCTAAAACAGAAATTGTTTCTTCTGGCGAATATGCTGACACCCCTTTTATACTTTTTCTTCATTATTAATGCTTTATCTCCAATGTTAGGTACCGTACGATTTGATGGGCATTCTGTCAATTATGAAGCCTATGCCTTGGTGGGGCTTATGGCGATGAATCTAATTGGCCAGATGGGAAAGACCATGTATCGTATTTCTTCTGATAGAAAGAACGGATTATTTGCTTTGAAAATGGATGCCGGGCTGCATCCGATGCTCTATATTATGGCTATGGGCGTCTCGTCTATCTGGGGGTATTTGCTTCAGATGGTATGTTTTTATATACTCATGGCGATATGTCAGATTTTTATAAGTGCTTGGATATTTTTATTATTGACAATTGTTGGCTTGGTTGCGTTGGTATTTTGGATTTGTTTAGGCACAGCGTTGGCATTTTATTTGGGCCAAAAGACTTCCTGGCAAATGGGTGTTAATTTTCTGATGCTTTTATTATCTTTTAGTGCCCCTTCCTTTTATTCCTATAACGATGCTCCCGTATATATTCAACAACTATCCATGCTAAATCCACTTACCTACCAATTAGAGGCGATGCGAACGGTATTATTTGCGTCCTTATCTTGGGATATACTAGGGAAGATGGCAGGTTTTAGCGTAGTATCATTTTTTATCGCGGCGTGGGTTACAGGGCGTGCTTCCTTAGTAGATAGGAAAATATAAAAAACGGTAGGGAAATCAGATATCCATTTCCCGTTATAGCGACAATAAAAAACGGCGCATTATGCGTCGTTTTTTGGTGGATAGGTTTGAAGTTTTCAAGCTTCTCAGGTTTGTTGGATGCAGGAAACTTGTTGCTGGTTATTGCTTCGCCAACTGCCAACTGCTAACTATTCCTAAGGCCTAGCTACCAATCCCTAATCCCTGGAAAGGCTAAATCAAAATGGCAAAGAAGGAGGCGAAGACGACTGTGAAAACACCGGCGACTACGATGGAGAGAGAGGACATGGCACCCTCGATGGGGCCAAGCTCCATGGCTTTTGTCGTACCCATCGCGTGTGCCGCAGTGCCAAGAGCGATGCCGCGGGCGATGGGGTCGGTGATATGGAAGAGACGGCAGACGGATTCGCCGATGATATTTCCGAGGATCCCGGTCGCGATGATGGCGGCGACGGTGATGGAGACATAGCCGCCGAGCTCTTCGGAAAGTCCCATGCCGATGGCCGTGGTGATGGACTTTGGAAGCAGCGTCACGTAGGAAGCGTGGTCAAAGCCGAAGGCCAGGCAGAGGACGTAGACGGCAAAGAGCCCTGTCACGACGCCGGAAAGGATACCGAGGAAGATGGCCTTATAGTTTTTCTTCAAAAGCTTGATCTGTTCATAGAGCGGCACGGCGAGACAGATGGTGGAGGGCGTCAGCAGGTAATTGATGTAGGAGGCGCCTTCGTTATAGTCCTTGTAATCCATGCCGGTCACCTTGAGGAAGCCGATGACCAAGAGGACCGCGGTCAGGAGCGGATTGAACAAGGGGAAATGAAATTTCAAAAAGAGCTTCGAGCCGAGATAAAAGGCGATGAGGCTGATGAAGACCGAGATGTAGGCGGAGTGTGTCAGGAAATCATTCATGGCAGGTCTCCTTCCTTGTGCCCTTTTTCATGATAAACTGCGTGAAAAGGCCGCCGGCTGCCATGACGATGACCATGGCAAGGATGATGATCACGATGTACTGCAGAAGGGTAGAGGAGATCAGGTGCCACGAGTCCATGAGGCCGACAGCGGCCGGAAGGAAGAGGATGGGCATGATCTCGATGAGGAACATGGAGGCCTGCCGGATCTGCGGGATACGGATGACCTTGAAGTATAAGAGGGCAAACAGGAGCAGTATCCCGTAAATGCTGGCCGGTACAGGAAGCGGCAGCAGCGCATGGAGAAGCTCTCCCACAAAGGAAATGGCTAAGATCATTCCGAATTGAAATAAGTAAGACATAGAAGGTCCTTTCGTTATTGTTGTTATTGGGGGGAGGGTTAGCCAGTGAGGCGTACCGTCCTTTGATTCAATTTGAAAGCCTCGTGTGAATGAGAAATGAGAAATGGTGGTACGGCGCATAAAAATATAGAAGCGCCGCGAAGTATAAATAGGGCGATGCCCGAAAGTCTGCGAGGAGCAGGTTTCCCGTTTGGGAGTTCCAAACATTGACCATCTGACTGCGAATGACAAAGATTTCTCGCTTCGCTCGAAATGACGATATGAGGGGCTGACGTCTCCCAGTCACTGGTCACCAGCCACTAGTCACTCCTAATCCCTAATCCCTAGGCACTATGTATGAAATCCCAATTTCTCCACATATTTCTCGATCAGTTCGGCAGCGAAAGCGTGGCCGATGCGGGAGGTATTGATGGAGAGGTCATAGTTTTTGGCAGCCCCCCATGTCTCGCCGGTGTAGTAGCGGTGATAGGCGAGGCGATTCTCATCATTGGTGTGGATGATCTCCTTCGCCTCTTTGGGGCTGATGCCAAGCATATCCGCTTTGTAGCGGATGCGGTGGTCGATGTCACCGTGAATGAAAACGGAGATGCAGCCCGTATGATTTCTGAAAATGTAATTTCCGCAGCGGCCGACGAGGATGAAGTCCTTTTCCGGCAGCAGGTGTTCCAAGCGATTGCGCTCCGGTTCAGTGAATTTCTTATTTCTGAAATCTATGGAGAGTGCGTAAATGATAGAGTTCACGGGGGATTCCTGGAAGAAATCCGGCATTTCATTATACATGCCTTTTTCTTTGGCAAGGCGGGCGAGACTGTCCTGATCGTGGACGGGGATGTGATAGTAGTCAGAGAGGAGCTTTCCGACGGTGTAGCCGCCGCTGCCGCTCTCGCGTGCGATGGTGATGATCATAGAGTTCTCCTTTCACCAAAAGTGAAATGTTAAGATTTATTATACCACGGATGTCAAGGGGAATGAGGGGATCCCGCTCGCGAAGAATCCAGCCAAATACCCTATTGACTTAAAGTCGAAAAAATTAAGATTTTATAAAAAAATACGCTTAGTAATTTATGAAAATATAATGATAAAGCCCCTTGCAATCCATCGTTTTCATGGTATAATACATACATAAGTTGACCAGAAGTCAACTTAGAAAACGGATTCCATTTGGCAGGGCTTCCATTCCCCCCCGAAAGCCCTGTCATACCATACCTTATGATAAAGGAGGTGGCGCATCACCCTATAGATTCATCTTATTTCTTGATAACAATACCCTCTCTCCTATAAAAGCCCGGTCGATCTCCCCATCGATCGGGCTTTTCATTGTTTTTTTGTCGCAATAAAAAAGAGCTGTGAAATAACGATCATCTCATTTTCGCGTTCCATCTGCCGCGGGGGACTTGCAGCTCTCATAGGAGTGACCGGGAAACCTTAT
>CAVBQN010000082.1:0-9523 GCA_963597545.1 Fusicatenibacter saccharivorans | reverse complement strand
CAAAGCTTTCATTCATAATCAGTGGACGGAGCCGCCCAAGGAGCTAACCCTGAACCCTGAAAACAAGGATGAGTGTCCAGGGAGCAGGAGTAAATGATGATGAGACCAGAAACCCAAAAGGCCCGTATCCCGAACCATTTTATGTGAATAATTGAATAACTTCATTCACTTATCCACATAAAAAACAGCCCGATAGTATCGGGCTTTGTTCACATGTATTCACTTTTCTTTTCACAGCTGTTCACAGGTTGTTCACATTTTGTGGATAAGTGGAAAGTTTTCTCTCTACCGTCTGACAAGCCTTTCCATCTCCCGATTGATCTCCCCTGCGATCATCTGCTTGGCATTCCAGTCGCCATGCAGACCGTCCATCGCAAGCTCTGTCGGCATGACAGGAAAGGCAGCAAAGGGCGCCGCGGTATCGATATGCTCTTCGCTTCGGATGAAAGCATTCACCGTGTCTACAGCCTCCCGCCAGTTTTCATTCGTCTTTTCTCTATAGTATTTCTCTATATTTTCCGGATTGATAGGAAGGATCGTCATCAGGATCGGCGTGATGCCATGGGCGCGGCATTTCTCCTGTATCCGCTTCAGATGCTTGATGACCTTTTCCGGATCGGCTCCCATACGCAGGTCATTGATACCGCCCATGATCAGAAGCTGTTTCACGTGAAACGGCAGCACGTCTCGGTCAAAGCGTTTCTCCATCATCTCTGTCGTATCGCCGCTCCTCCCCAGATTCACGGCAGGAAAGTCCAGATACGACACATAGCTGTAGGCGAGATCGGATGGACTGTGGTAGAGGTGTCCCCCGCCCTGTGTGATGCTGTCACCGAAGATACCGATATCAAAATGCACCGCCGCCTGATTTCGTATCTTTTCCGGCAGGCTCCAGACACCGACCGGCTCTCCGTCGCTCCCTATCCCGCGGACACGCCAGTAGTATGTCCCAGGTCTTGGCTGGTCATCATAGACATTGGTAAGTGTCGTCACCTCGCTCCAGACACGGTATCTGGAGGGACGCGTACCATCGATATTCTCCGGATATTCTTTCGTCACTTCGACTTCGTAGGATGAAGCTCCCGGATTTCCTGTATAAGAGTAGACGGGATAGAGAAGGAAGGCGCCATTCCCCCGTCCGACCGCCTTCGGATAGGGGGCATTTCTGGAAATGAGGCGCATCGTGCTCCTGACTTCCATCGGCGCCGAGAAGGGAGCTAGTCCCTCCCAGTCGGCATCGATCGGACGCACGCGCCAGTAGAGCGGCGTACCGTCCATGACAGGCGGGATACGGACAAGGATGCGGTTCATATAAATGCGGCAGTCGTGATAGACCGTCTCTTCCAGAGGCGTATTCCGATCCAGATGCTCCGGCAGTCCTTTGAAGATCTCCACTTCGTAGCGGACGGACTCCGCATTTTCCGGCCAGGAAAGAAGCAGAAGCGGATCTTCTGCCTTCCGGGCATCCGCATTTTCATAAGAGATGGCATTTTCCATCAAAACGGAGCCAAGGTCTGTCTCAGCCATGGCTGCCGTGGGGAGCGCTGCCAAAAGCAGCGCAGAGAGTAGGATATGTTTCATGGTTATTTTCTTATTTTAAGGGTTATCCCCTGGGGCGTGCTGCCCTTTGATTTCGCACAAAAGAGGTTCAGCGGGTTCTATGGGTTCAAGAGGTTCAAAAGGGGTTGTGCGGCGCATAATAATCAGGAGTGCCGCAGAGTATAAATGGGGCGATGCCCGAAAGTCTACTGGATAGTGGATTTCCCATCTTTGTTTATCCATGAGCGCAGATGGCATGCTTACCGCTACAGGAAAAGCAGCCTCTGCCCCTTCGGGGCACTTTTTTTCGAAGGAGGGCGATCAGAGAAGCCAAATTTCTAATCCCTAATCCCTAGTCACTAATCCCTCTATCAAAAAAGCAGGCTTGCGCCTGCTCGTGATCAATCATTTCCGGGGAGGAAGTACGTCGGATCGACCGCATCGCCATGGATGCGGACTTCATAGTGGCAGTGCGGGCCGGTACTGTTTCCCGTACTCCCGACGAGAGCAAGGATGGTGCCCTGCTCGACCTGCTGTCCTTCCGTGACGAGGATCGCAGAATTATGTCCATAGCGGGTCGTGATATCGCCGTCGTGCTTCACCTCGACGAGATAGCCATAGCCATCCACCCAGCCTGCGCGAGTGACTGTACCGGAGGCCGTCGCTGAGACAGGCGCGCCGTAGTCGGCAGCAATATCGAGGCCTTCGTGGTAGGTGGAGCCGATGCCCCCGGGACTTGCGCGGAAGCCGTAACTGCTGGAGACCTGCCCTTTGACCGGCCAGATGTCCGGCGTCGCAGACGAGGCGGAAAGCAGCGTGGTCTGCATGCCGTAGGTCTGGTTCATCACCTGCTCACGCAGGACGATCATGGTCTTGATCTGTGCATCGAGACGCGCATCAAGCTGACGCATCGATCGCAAAAGACTGCCCGGCGTCGCATAGGAGGTATTTGCCCCCTGCTCTTTTGCGGCTGCCGTTTTCGCCTTATCCGGTACGGTGGAGGCACCGCCGATGCCGCCCGTCATATTCTGCGCGGCGCCATTGCTATTGGCCTTCACCATGTCCTGCAGCTGATCGGAGAGCTTTTCTATCGTCGCTGTCTTGTCCTCCAGCGACTTCATCTTCTCCTCTGCCATTTTGAGCTGGTTCTGATAGAGCTGGTTCTGCCGGGAGAGGCTCTCCATAGACACGGCAGAGTACACCGCCGTCCCGAGGCTCGCTACCAGGAGGAGGCCCGCTACGATGCCCGCGATCTTCAGTTTTTTCCATTCGTCACTGTTGAAATGAAAGCTCACTTCGCCAGTGTCTGTATTTTCATTTCGTTTCATAGTTGTTTCCTTATTTCAGGTCATCCTCGCAGATGACAAGTCTCCCGTCACCGACGCGAGCCTTTATTTCCCTGCCGTATCAATGCGATGGTTATCCGGCTGGGACTTAGACAGGGCTTCGCCGCGCGTCTCATTCACAAGCTCCTGCGCTTCTGAAGCCATATCCGGCATCAGGGTATCCAGAGCCATATTGATGCTTTCCGCTTCTTCCGAAGAGAGAGCCTCCTTGCACTGGCCATTCACGATCTGCTTCGCATAGATGCGGGAGGTGTCGTGCCCCGCCAGCGAGGACAGGATGAAGCCGTTATTCTTGCCGTCGAGCACGGTCAGCGAGAAGGAGAGCTTGTCGCCGGTGTCATCGAAGGCATCGTAGCGCACAAGCCCCACCTTTTGGAAGGAGGACAGCTGCATGGTCGCGAGAAGCTCCTGCTGATGCAGCATATTTTCGGAGGAACTCACCATTTCCCGAAGCTCTCTTACTTCGGTCGAGAGGCGCAGCTCGAGCGAGCCGCCGTCTTCGCCATTCATGAAATATTTGTACTTCTTGGCCAGACGGTTCAGCTTATTTCTCATGAGCAGCATGTTCACGAGAAGAAGGATGAAAAGCACGATGACGATCGCACCGATGACATAAAAGATCATATTTGCACTCTGCATGATTTGTGTATATCTCCTGGGGATAGGGTTGTAGGTTAAAGGTTTGGGGTTTAGGGTTTAGGGTTAGCCCATGGGACGGGGTGTCCCTTGATTGTGGATGAAAGCTCTGCTCGAATAAGGAATGAGGAATGGTGGTGGCGGCTTTGCCGCAAATATATGGGGCGATGCCCGAAAATGGAATTTAAGTCACTCGTCACTTGAGACTCCTAATCCCTAGCCACTAATCCCTAGCTACTCATCCCTGCTTTCAAACTTCAGGGTTCAGGGTTGTAGTAGCGGCTTCGCCGCAAATATATATGGGGCGATGCCCGAAGGCGGTATTCAAGTCACTAGTCACTACATCCTACCTTTTCCCATTTAAAAATTCCGTGATTCGCTCAAACTCTTCATCATTTTTGAAGGTGATGGAGATCGTGCCGCTGTGAGCATTTTTCCCGCGCCCGAGCTTGATCGCCACGCGGCTGCCGACAGATATGCCCAGCTTCTCTTCAATGGAGCGAAGAAACGCATCCGCCTTGGGATCTGTCGTTTCTTTTTTCTTCTTTTCCCGCGCCATGTCTTCGACCCGACGCGCTGACAGCCCTTCCGCTACGATCTTTTGTGCGAGCTCACTCTGCTCCTCTTCGGAAGCAAGAGAAAGAAGCGGCCTCGCCTGACCCGTCGTAAGCCTGCCGGAGGCCAAGAGGAGCTTCACATCCGAAGGAAGCTCTGCGAGACGGAGCATATTGGCGATGTAGGGGCGGCTTTTGCCGACCTTGGCCGCCATCTGCTCCTGCGTCAGCCCATAATGATTGATCAGCTGCTGATAGGCTTCACACTCTTCGATCGGGTTCAGGTCTTCGCGCTGCAGATTCTCGATCAGCGCCACCTCTGCCATGGATCTGTCATCATAGGCAGAAACGATCGCCGGCACTGTCTTGAGCCCTGCGAGGTCCGCCGCCCGCAGACGGCGCTCGCCGGTGACGAGCTCATACTCAAAGTCGCCGTCCTTGTCACGATAGCGCACCGTGATCGGCTGGATCAGTCCTTTTTCCTTGATGGAAGCCGCCAGATCTTCCAGCGACTTAAAATCAAACTGGCGGCGCGGCTGCCAGGGATTGGGATGGATCTTGGAAATATCCAGCTCAATGACCTTGCCCGTCTCATCCAGTGCATTTTCCAGAAGAGAGCCGAGCCCCCGTCCCAATTTTCGCTTAACCACGTTTCAATACCTCCCGGCACAGCTTCTTATACGCCTCTGCTCCCTTGGACTTGGGCGCATAGGTCAGGATCGGCTCACCGAAACTCGGAGCCTCCGATAATTTCACAGTCCTTGGAATCACTGTCTTGAAGACCTTGGAGCCGAAATACGTCTTGACTTCCTCCGCCACCTGCAGCGACAGATTCGTCCGTCCATCGAACATCGTGAGGAGGATTCCCAGGATACGGAGCGACGGATTCAGCTTGCGGCTGACGATCTGCACCGTCTTCACCAGCTGCGAAAGCCCTTCCAGTGCATAGAATTCCGCCTGGATCGGGATCAGGATCGAATCGGATGCGACAAGCGCATTGAGCGTCATCAGCCCCAGCGATGGCGGGCAGTCGATCAGGATGAAATCATAGACATCCTTCAGCGCTTCGATCTTTTTCTTCAGGATGTGCTCCCGTCCGTCCATGGCCGACAGCTCGATATCCGCCCCCGCAAGATCGATGGAGGAAGGAAGAAGAGAGAGCTTCTTCACCGCTGTCTTGACGATGGCCTCTTCTGCGTCCGCATCATCGAGCAGCACATCATACAGATTCTTTTTGAGCTCCACATCCTTAGAGAGTCCGCTGGTGGAATTTCCCTGCGCGTCTTCGTCGATAAGAAGCGTCTTTTTCCCGCGGTCTGCCAGGTAGGCCGCAAGGTTCACCGCCGTGGTCGTCTTCCCCACGCCGCCCTTCTGATTGATAATGCTGATGATCACGCCCATAGCTTTCTTCCTTTCATCGATAGTCACTTTATTATACCATGATTGTATGGGATTATGGGAGAAAAAATGAAGCTCTCCTGCTTCTGAATGCCCCCGCGGAAGCGGATATGTCGGTGAGCGCTTCGCACGGTTTTCAGGGCTCACGGAAATACGGATCTCCCATTTCTGCGTTCTGAGAACACCCCTTACAGGAAAAAAGGATCGCCCGACCGCCGGACTCTCCCGATCCCCCTCCCAAGGCTTTCTTCATCAAAAAAGCGAAGCCTCTCGGCTTCGTTTTATTGATCTGCAAAGCAGCGTTTTTTCTTTTTGAAGATCGTCCCCATGATGGTGTGCAGCTCACCTAACGCATCCGGATTCAGCGTATAAAAAATATGCTTCCCATCACGACGATCAAGGACCAGACCGGACTCGACCAGCACCTTCATATCATGCGAAAGCGTCGGCTGGGTGATGGCGAAGGCTTCCTGCAGCTTATTGGCACACTGGGCATGACAGGATAGCATGTCGACGATCTTCAACCGTTTCGGATCGGAGATGGCTTTTAAAATTTTCGCCGTATCAATGTAGATCTGTTCCATAAATGCTCCATCAGTCAGTCAAGATTCATAGAATACATTTCCTTCAATGAATTGAAATATTTCTATAAATGGTAACAGAGCAGGCATGGAATGTCAAGAAAATCATGGCATGGTGTGATCCGCCCTGCGTGTTCTGCCCCAAAGGACACAAAGAGATCGCTCTCCGATAGGCAGATCCGCATTTCGGGAAAAGCGCCGCCCTTGCTCCTTCCTTCCCGGCCTGAAATTTTTCCTCTTCTGTTTATTATGAAAAAGTGTTATATTATAGGAAGAAATAGCAATTTCCTTGCTATAAATTGGTCGTGAGGTGATAAACATGGCAGAAGTAACTGAAAAGAGCATCATCGTCAATGGCGTCGACAAATATCTCGTCGCTGATCTGAAACGTGTTTATGGCGGCGTAAGCTACCAGGGTGAGGAATATGTATTCCTTCAGTTCCCGGTCGTCGGCGATACCGTCAGAGACTACCGTCCGGACAGCTACACCACCGCTATTATGCTCGGTGATGAAGTATTCGATGGACAGACCTTCCATTACCACATCACTCTGACCTATGATGGTCATGTCAGAGAAGTGGCTTACCTGGGTCTTGATGACGCAGGCAGACCAGACACCGTAGATGTCGAATAAGCCATCAAAAAGGAGCTCCCGCGGGAGCTCCTTTTTTGTTGGCTTATTCGACGAAGGCGCAAGAGATACAGCCGGCTTTCGAAGAGTGCTTCAAAAACCTTCCCGCAGCGCCTCTTCCTCATTTTATTTCTTCATCCGGATCCCCGGCAGGAGCAAGAGAGCGCTCACGATCAGCCCGACGAAGAGCGGGTCGATCGTGAGCTTTACCACCGTCGCCGTGAGGAGTGCGGCCGCTGTACTTCCGAGCATGGAAAGGACGGCCCAGCCTCTCTTCACATGCCCCGGCCAGAAAACAGCGAGCGTCAGGGGCAGGAAGATCCCGCCGCCGCGAAGCGCCATGGAAATGTACGTCCAGAAAAGCACCTCACTCCCGCGATTCAGGATGGCGATGAAGCAGGCCAGAAGCATGACGAAAAGCACGGTCAGCTTATTCACCGTCAGCATCTTCCGGTCATCGGTCATGCGGCAGAGCGGCACGATCATATCGCGTGTGATCATCGTACCGATGCCGAGCGTGAGCCCGCCGATCCCGCCGATCAGCGACAGGATGATGCCGCCCATGGCCAGACCTCCGAGGAGCGGATGCACCTCATTGATGAGGTAGGTCGGAAGCACCATGATCGGCTGTATATCCGGATACAAAGTCTGCATATAAAGGCCGACCGCGACAGAAGGCAGACCGACAGGAATGACGATGGCTGCCGCCAAAAAGCAGCCTGCCGATGCAGTGGACGGCGTATCCGCAGAGAAAATGCACTGGATATATGTCTGCGTACAGAGTACCCCCACGAGGACGGAGAAAAGATTCGCCAGTGCAGGCTCTGTGCCACGCCCGAAGAGGGAAAATTGAGCCGCGGGAAACTGACTCCACGCAGCAGTCTCATGGACCGCCTGAAAGGCTTCCCATCCTGCGATAAAGAGAGCCACCCAGATGATCCCCATTTTCAGCATACCGCCGATCCCCGCTGATTTCATCCCGCCAAAGAAGGTATAGGCAGCGACCAGAAGGATCAGAAGCGCAGAAGCGGTATACGCATCGACGTGAAAGACCTCTGCTACGATCTCTATCCCCGGCAGACAGCTCGCCACCGCAGAAAAAAGGATACCGATGGAGGAAATCACCGAAGAAAACTCCTCCGCCTTCTTCCCATAATGCATCGCCAGAAACTGCGGGATCGTCTCAAGCCCCGTGCCGCGCATTTTCTTTGCATAAAAAAGCCCCATGATGATGAAGGCGATACCGCTCCCCAGTGTGAACCACCACGCGGAAAGGCCAAAATGATACGCCAGCTGCGCCGTCCCCACCGTAGCGCCGCCGCCGACTACCGTCCCTGCGATACTTCCTGCGACAAGCGGTGCTCCCGCTGACCGGCCGCCGACGCTGTATCCAGCCGCCGATCTTACCGACCGCGAGCTATAGATCCCGATCCCGATCACACATACGAGCGTCGCGATGATGATCCCCATGTGCATTATAGTCAAATGCATATCGATTCCTTCTTTCCTTCTCATTCTCTATTTCGTAAAGCCCATTATAGCAGAATGGAAGGGGGGATGCTAGAATAGGGAAAAGGGGTAGCCCCCAGAGCGTGCTCAATCATTGATTTTGAATGAAAGCTCTGCTCGAATAAGGAATTAGAAATAAGAAATGAAGGTGACGGCTTCGCCGAAAATATATGAGGCGATGCCCGAAAGTAGAATTCAAGTCACCAGTCACTGTGCGTCCCTAATCCCTAGTCCCTAATCCCTAGCTACTAATTTCCAGTCACTACCACGAAAAAAGGAGCCCATCATGTACCAGGCAGTTCTCTTCGATATGGATGGCACGATCCTCGATACCATCACCGATCTTACGATCTGTACCAACTACGCACTTTCCCAGCTGGGAAAGCCCCATGAATTTCCCGCAGAGCTCGTGAAGCTCTGCTACGGCTGCGGCATCGAAGCCGACATGCAGAAAGCGCTCGCCATGGCTGCCGGATGCGCCGGTGAAGACTTGGAATACGTAGAAAATCCTACGCCGCTTTCCTCCTACGGTCTTACAGCGCAGGACACCGCCCGCCTGCAGTCGATCTTCGTCCCCTACTACAGCGCACACTGCCACCTTCACACCACCCCCTACGACGGCATCCCCGCTCTCCTTTCCACGCTTCGGAAAAGAGGGATCCGTACCGCCGTCGCCTCAAACAAAGACGAAGCGGATGTAGCAAAGCTCGCCGCGATGCATTTCCCCGGTCTTTTCGACGCCATCATGGGCAATTCCCCTGCCATCCATAGAAAGCCTGCGCCCGACATGCTTGATCGCATTCTCCATGACCTTTCCATTCCGAAAGAACAGGCTGTCTATATCGGCGACTCGGAAGTAGACATAGAAACAGCCAAAAACGCCGGCCTTGCCTGCATCTCCGTCACATGGGGCTTTCGAAATAAAAGCTTCCTCGCCCGCCACGGAGCGACACGCATCGCAAAAAATGCAACGGAGCTGGCCATGGAATTGGGAATGAGGGAGTGATAGGTTCAGAGGCATCCCTAGGGGCGTGCCGCCCCTTGATTGGGGATGAAAGATTTGCTCGAATAAGGAATGAAGGTGGCGGCTTCTCCGCAAGTATATAAGGCGCTCGGCTGCTTTCATAAACGACGCACTTCTCCGCTTTCCCCACTCTCTTTCCTACCGCCAGTACCCTATCCGCCCCTTCGGGGCACCTTCCCCTCGAGGGGAAGGCTATTAAGTTAAGCGGCAGAACGTCTTGGCTCCCCATCGGGGGAGCTCCCCGAAGGGGTGAGGGGGCTACGTAGCGGTATTGCATGAAAGTGTTGGAATATCGATAGCATCGG
>CAVBQN010000081.1:0-9678 GCA_963597545.1 Fusicatenibacter saccharivorans | reverse complement strand
GGAATTAGGAATGGTGGTGCGGCGCATAAAAATCAGAAGCGCCGCGGAGTTTTGACAGCGCTTCGCGCGGCGCATCGTCATTTCGAGCGTAGTCCTCGATCTTTATTGAAGAACGTTCATTGCCTGATGTGAGGCAGCACTAGGACATCATTTTCCCTCGGCGCATACACGCTGATTCCCGCAGTGCAGTAAAGATCCCTCGACTGCGCTCGGGATGACGATGCCGGAGAAATCCCAGTCACCAGTCACCAGTCACTCCTAATCCCCAATCCCTAATCCCTAGCTACTCACCCTTCACTCCTCACTTCTCACTGATTCGGAAGTCGACTTAGAAAATGCAATACTAGGCACTCCTAATCCCTCATCCCTTGACAAAGCTCTCTTGACGCGCTATAAAGATGTTGAAAATAGTTTTCAATAAGGAGGACCTATGACAGATACATTTTGGGGATTATTGATCCCATTTTTGGGAACGTCGCTTGGCGCAGCGTGTGTCTTTTTCATGCAGGGCGAGATGAATCGCGGTGTAGAGAGAGGTCTCACGGGATTTGCCTCCGGGGTTATGGTGGCGGCTTCGATCTGGAGCCTTTTGATCCCTGCACTGGACGAGTGCGAAGCGATGGGCCGCTGGGCGTTTCTGCCGCCGGTCATCGGCTTTGGGATCGGGATGGCGTTTTTGCTGCTGCTCGACCATGCGATCCCGCATCTGCACATGAATGCCAGGGAAGCAGAAGGGCCGAAGAGTCATCTGGCGCGGACGACGATGCTGGTGCTCGCGGTGACGCTGCACAACATTCCGGAAGGGATGGCTGTCGGCGTAGTTTATGCGGGATTCTTATCCGGGCATGAGAGCATCACGGCAGCGTCGGCCATGGCGCTCTCGCTGGGGATCGCGATCCAGAATTTTCCGGAAGGCGCGATCATTTCCATGCCGCTCCATTCCGCAGGGATGGGGCGCTGGCGATCCTTCGCCGGCGGGGTGCTCTCCGGCATAGTGGAGCCTATCGGCGCTGTAGCCACCATTCTTCTGACAGCGATGGTGGTGCCGATGATGCCCTATCTCCTTTCTTTTGCGGCCGGGGCGATGATGTATGTCGTGGTGGAGGAGCTGATCCCTGAAATGTCAGCAGGTGAACACTCGGATGTAGGGGTCATCTCTTTTGCCATTGGATTCATGCTGATGATGGCTCTGGATGTCGCACTGGGATGAGAGTGCATTTAGCAGATAAGAAAATCAGAATCAGGTAGACGGCTCCCCTGTCACTTATGACAGGGGCAGCCGTCTTTTTTTGTGATAAAATCATAGGAATCACAGGTGTGCTTCTTTACGAAAATGATTACATTTTGTATAATTTTATAGAAATTTTATCGTTATTTGCGGTTTATTATGTGTAAGGGGAAGATCTCATGCATCAGGCGTACAAAAAGGCGGCCGTTCTGGCGATCATTACTTTGTTGGGATGGGGCGGTATACATTCCTATTATCGCTATACCCAGGACATGATCTATCAGGAAAGTACCGACAGTCTGCGTGCGACCTATACCCAAGTGGGGACTTCGTTTCGTCTGTTCACCCAGCGCAATTGGAATATTCTCTCGGTCTATGAAAAAAATATCCAGCTGTTGCCTGCGGAATACAGGACGAATGAGCAATGGAAGGTGCTTCTCGGGGAGCGGAGCCAGTGGAAGTACAGAGATTTCTATCTCTTCGATCAGGCAGGCAATTATGTGACGGATAGTGGCCACAGGGGGCAGACGAACAGCTTTCAAGCGGCCGTCAAACATGTTTACGAGGCAGGAAAGCCGATCATCTCGAGCTATGTGTCGACGAGTGGCGTGCGTCGGGTCGTCTTTGCCGTGCCTTTCAAAGAACCTTTAACGATCGACGGGACCGATTACATGGGGATAGCCGTTACCTATGACAATGAGTGGGTGGAGCGTCTCATCACGGGCAATATTTACGATGGAGAAAGTGACTGCTATGTCGTCGATGCGGCGGGCAATGTGGTGCTGTCCCTGACACCGAAGAGTGAGATCCCGGAGCATGTGGATAATATCCTTTCCTATTTCAAGGTGCATGATGCAGCGGAAGAGAAGGGGAGCCTGGAATGGATGGCGCAAGGCATTCGTGAGGAGCAGGGAGGAAGTCTTCTGCTCTCTCTGGCGGGAAGAAAGTACTATACCGTCTATCGCCCGCTCGGTATCGGTCATCTGTCATTGGTGGGGATCGTCCGTGACCGCGTGGTGGATGAAGGGCTTGTGCGCGTGCGGAATGCGACGATCTTTGCCCTGGCGGCTGTCTTTTCACTGCTGGCTTTTTTCATGATCGGTGTGACCATCAAGGAGGCCAGACAGAGACTGCATGAGAAAGAGCAGGAAAAGAAGATACTCACCAGCCAGAAAGAGATGATGCGAGAGCTCTTTGGCGGGATGGGGCGCATAGCGGATCGCTTCGTCGTGGCTGATCTGAAGACGGACCAGTATTATTATGGGAAGAATCAGATGAAGAAAGCTCTGTATCCGGAGACGGGTTCTTTTTCAAAGCTCGTGGAAGAAGTCTCCCAGACATATGTTGCGACGGGGGACGCGGAGCATATGAAGCTCAGCCAGCTGCTGTCCAAAGAATATCTCGTCAGTGTTTTGAGAGAAAAGGATGATCTCATGCGCTTTGAGTACTGTGGCCGTCAGAAACAGGTCTTCCGGCTTATGACGGTGGTGCCGATCTCTTGGGACAAAAGGGGCATGCTGGAAAAGGTGATGTGCATCAGTCAGGATATCGGGGAGAAGCATGAACTGGAAACCTTAGCGAATACCGATGGGCTGACCGGACTTTTCAATGAGCGCTATTTCACGATGATGCTGCAGGACAAAGAGAAAAAGAAGCTGCCTTTTGTTCTGGTGTATCTGGATCTGGATCGGTTCAAGCCCATCAATGATACCTACGGGCATACGATGGGGGATAAGCTCTTGCAGGAAACGGCGAAGCGCCTCTTGCTGTGCATTCGTAAAAATGACTATGTCTTCCGCATCGGCGGCGATGAATTTACTATCCTTTTCAGCATGGATTTCGATGAGCATATGGCATCAGAGATCAGGGCGCGGCTGAAAACGATGCTGGAGAAGCCCTTTGAAATCGATGGACATACCCTGCGAGTAGGCTGCAGTATGGGTCTTGCCGCCTATCCGAAGGAGTCGGGAGATGCTGCCTATATCCGCATTCTGGCCGACCGGCGCATGTATGAGGAGAAGGAGAAAAATCATAAGGAAAGGTAGTGGGGAGAGCCCTCAAGTTTGAAAGCAGGGATGAGTGACTAGTGACTGGTAGCTAGGGATTAGGTTTGCGATACGAGAAAACCGCTAGTTTCAAACTTCCGCGGCGCTTCTGTATTTTATGCGCCGCACCAACCCTTTTGAACCTCTTGAACCTATAGAACCCGATGAACCCTGAATCCCAGTTAATTATTAGAAAACAATAAAAACTAAAATTTCCTCTTGCAAAATGAAAGCAAGGGACTTATAATGCAAACATCAAATTCATATTGGTGGATGAAACATGTGGGAGAAAGCCGCAAGGCTTACCGAAGGAGTAACACTCTCAGGTATCTCGAAGGAGATAGTACCGTATGTGGACACACTCTGGAGAGTCTCATAATAAGAGCGCCGAAGGTGTAAGGATCCGATGATCCCAATCTCTCAGGCAAAAGGACAGAGAAAAAACGTCACACTTCTTGTGATTGTTAAGGTAGACAATGCCGGCTTCCAGAGTTATTTTTTATTGGAAAAGCCGGCTTTTTTATTTATCTTACTTTCCTGGAGGGAGACAAAGAAATGGATTTGAATCTTGATCTGCTGAATGCGATTGATAGTTTTGTATGGGGACCGCCGCTCTTGGTACTGCTGGTGGGGACGGGTATCCTCCTGACGCTTCGTCTGAAGCTCTTGCAGGTCTTCCAGCTGCCGAAGGCACTGGGACTGATCTTCAAAGCACAGAATAAGGGCAGCGGGGATATCGACTCTTTCAAAGCTCTCTGCACAGCACTTTCTGCTACGGTAGGCACAGGGAATATCGTAGGTGTCGCGACAGCGATCGCTGCCGGCGGCCCGGGCGCTATTTTCTGGATGTGGATGGCCGCTTTCTTCGGAATGGCCACCAAGTATGCCGAAGGTCTTCTGGCGGTGAAATATCGCGAGGTGGACTCCAAAGGCGAGATCGCCGGCGGCCCGATGTTCTACATCAAAAATGGTATGGGTCCCAAGTTCAAATGGCTGGGCTCGCTCTTCGCTATCTTTGGCGTACTGGTCGCTTACTTCGGTATCGGTACTTTCGCTCAGGTGAATTCCATCGTCGATATCACCAAAATGACGATCGGCCTCGATCCTATGTGGACCGCTCTCATCCTGACCATTCTGGTCGCAGCCATCACCTTGGGCGGGCTGCAGTCTATCGCATCGGCCGCAGCGAAGATCGTTCCGGCTATGGCAGTGATTTACTTTATTTCTACTATCGGTGTACTTGTGTATTTCGCAGACAAAGTGCCTGCAGCCATTCAGACCATCGTGTACAGTGCCTTCTCCGGAAGTGCAGCAGCCGGCGGTTTCCTGGGTGCGACAGTGATGCTCGCGATGAGAAATGGTATCGCCAGAGGCGTATTCTCCAATGAATCCGGCCTCGGCTCTGCTCCTATCGTAGCGGCTGCCGCTAAGACCAAATGGCCTGCAGAACAGGGTCTGATCTCTATGACCGGTACCTTCATCGATACCATCATCATCTGCACACTGACCGGTCTTTCCATCGTCGTTTCCGGCGAATGGATGAATGGTCTCAACGGTGCAGCACTCACGAATGCTGCTTTCAAAGATGCATTCCCCGTATTCGGCGGCTATATGCTGATGATCGGGCTGGTTCTCTTCGCTTTCACCACCATCCTCGGATGGAACTACTATGGGGAACGCTGCATGATCTATCTCTGCGGCACGAAGGGCGTCCTTCCCTATCGCGTCATCTTCATCATCCTCGTCGCAAGCGGCGCATTCCTGAAGCTTGAAGCCATCTGGGTCCTGGCGGATATCGTCAATGGTCTCATGGCTATTCCAAACCTGATCGCCCTTCTGGCTCTCTCCGGCGTCGTCGTAAGAGAGACAGCTAAATATTTCGACCATCTCAAAACTGGTAAAGCATACGAAGAATACGAAGATTTAGATCCCAGCAAGGTCACCATGTCCAAGGCTCAAGAAAGTCTCGAGGACTAGCATCAGGTCCTGATATAACATATTATTTCCTCCCTGAAGGTTTTCCCATTTTCCTTCCCGGCGGCATAATATGACACCCCATCCGGCAAAGGGCACTCCTTCGGATAAGCCCTCCTAAACTGATCCAAGGAGTCTGCCGGGCGGCGGGGAAGATCCCCAGAAAGTCTTCCCCGCCGCGGAGGCCCTACCTCTTTATAAATGGCGAAATGCATATCTTGAGCAAGGAAGCCCGCTAAGGAGATCTGATCTCCTGCGGGCTATTGTATTTTAGTTAGAAATTAGAAATGAGAAATGGTGGTAGCGGCGTGAAAAAGATGGAAGCGCCGCAGGTTTTAGAGAGAAGGTATTAGGGATTAGAAAGGGGACTGGCGGTTTCCCCGGGCTGTCATCCCGAGCGAAGTCGAGGGATCTCCATTGCAGAATGGAATCAGCTCTTATAAGCCTCTATGGAAACGATGACTCGATGCATCGCTTTAAGGCTTCCAAGCAAGCGACGTTTGACGGTCTGCAAGAAAGATTTCTCGGCTACGCTCGAAATGACGATACGGGGGATGCCTTTTCTAAAAAAGCGGAGAAGCCGCCACCACAAGTTTGAAAGAGACTATTCTTATTCCCTACTTACGAAGTCTCATAGAGGAAACAGGTTCTGAAGGTTCAAAAGGTTCACAGGTTTCCCATCTTTCGTGAATACCGCATATTTTAAAACTCCGCGGCGCTTAGATCCTTCGACTCAGTTCTCATATGTTAAATAAGCCATTTTTTAACATACGACGTTTTTCTCCGCTCAGGATGACGAAAAGCGCCGCACCGACCCCTTTGAACCCGTAGAACCCACAGAACCCGCTGAACCTCTTTTGCACGTAATCAAAGGGCGGTATGCCCCACGGGCTAATCCTAATCCCTAGCCACTGTATTTTTTCTCGAAGGAGTGCGAAAGCATCTCCCGTATCCATATCGTTGTCCCCCCTCACTTCCCTAGGAAGTGGGACATCCCCCCTATCCTGTTCCTCTGAATTCCAACAGGATAGGGGATTTTTTATTGGTTGATGGTAACAAGCACCAACCAATAAAAAATCGGGAACCGCGCGCAATGTATTAAAGCAGAATAAATAACAAATTGATATTTCTTTGAATTTTCAAGAAAATATGATACACTACCAATGTCAAGGGTCCTTTGCGGAAGGGAAAACGGAAAGGACCTCGGCGGTCTATTTTTTTATTGTCAGGAAATGAGGAAATCCTATGAACAACACCAAAACCGCACAAAGAAAAGCGCTGCTGGCAGCCATCACCGTTTTTGTCATGGGGGGGGTAACGGCACAGGCCGAAGAGCTGCCCGTCTACTCCTTTGATGAAGTCGTCGTCACCGCGACGCGTACGGAAAACGATGTAAAGAAAGTCCCAGCCTCGACGCAGGTTATCACGCAGGAGGATATCAAACGGGGCGGAGCAACGAGCGTACGGAATGCCCTCTCTATGTATGCGAATATTTTCCAGAAATCCAAAGTCCGCGGCGGCGGGCATGATATCATCATCCGCGGGATGGAAACGAAGCACTCCCTCGTCATGGTGAATGGGCGTCGTATTTCCAATGAAGCCGATGCCAACGGACTGGGCAATGCGATGTCGCTCGATCGCATCAATATCAACGATGTGGAAAAAATTGAAATCGTTCGCGGTCCTTCGTCTGCCCTGTATGGCTCGGAAGCCATGGGCGGCGTTTTGAATATCATCACGAAACCGTCAAAAGAGCAGACCCTTTTGACCGGCCTTGAACACACCTCCGAAGACACGAGCCACTGGTGGCATGCCGACACCGGGCGTATCGGAAATTTCTCCATGACTTTGGATGCCCGCTTTAATAAAATCAACCGCAGCATGCTCGATACGGCGACGGAGTCCGACCCCTACGGGACGGCGCAGACCTACAACGCATCCCTCAATTACTATGTGAATGACCATAGCTATGTCAATGCGTACATGGATTACTATAGTCAGCACTTAAAGACGGATACGGGGACGCCGGTAATGAAGCCGATTACGCTAACGACTTCTAGTGGGAAAATGTCATTAAGTGGGCAGGCCATGCTTGAGGGGACAGGAAGCAAAGCGTATAAACAGAAAAACTACGGTATCAGCTGGAATGGCAAAACGGATAAAAATGACTGGCAGATTCAAGCCTACATGAGTAAATTTAATTGGAGTACCACATCAAACACGAAAGTCTTAGGTTCTATTCCTCCAGCAGGGATGGAGGGGATGTTTAATTTTTTGTTGCAGAAAAAGAATGCGTATGATTTCAATCATGATGAGCATAATATGTGGGCCATCGAAGGGAGAGATAGCCTCCGGGTCAATGATCATCACCGCGTGACCTTTGGTGCGGAGTATGTGAAAGATAAAGTCGCCGGCACGGGTCTTGGGGCTAATGGGGATAGCGTGTATAGCATCACGGAGAATGGCAAGACCAAGTCCTCCTCTGAAAAGACGCTAAGCTCCTACGCCGCCTACCTGCAGGATGAAATCGAGTACGGGAAATGGTTCATTGTACCGGCCATCCGCTACGACCATCATAGTGCGTATGGCAGTCATACCTCTCCGAAAATTGGCGTGACGTACAATGCGACGGACCATTTCCGCATCAAAGCCAATTACGGTGACGGCTTCAAGGCCCCGTCCGTGTCGCAGCTTTACTATGATCTTGACATGGAAATGGGACGTGGGAATTGGGTCCATCTTACAGGAAATCCAAACTTGAAGCCGGAGAAATCGAAGAGCTGGGATTTGGGCGTCGAAGCGGAATTTGGGAAAGGCTACGGCTCTTTGACCTATTTTGATAATGATGTCGACAATCTGATTGCAAGTATCCCTAAAGGAAAAGACAGCAATGGACATAATCTCCATCGCTATGAAAATGTCAATAAAGCACGCATCAAGGGCTTGGAAAATACCTTGGGGTATCGCTTCAATGATACCCTCGAATTCAAAGTGACCTCGACACTTCTCGACGCAAAAGACACGAGCTCTGGGAAAGATCTGACACAGCGCGCAAGACTGTCACAGATTTATCAGCTGATTTATGATGATCACAAAGACACCGGATGGAGCGCGGTGCTGTGGAATCAGCTCGACTATAAATTCGTCACTGGAAAGGCATGGGAAAAAAGCGGCGAAAGCGTCAAAAAATCCTACAGCTTGACGAATTTCTCACTGACTCGCAAGGTGAATAAAGACACCCGCGTCTATGGCAGCGTACAAAACATCTTTGATAAGAAAGATGCGGACTGTGACTTGGACGGCCGCTTCTGGTCCATCGGCTGGGAGCACAAATTCTAAGAGGGCAAAGAAATGAAACCATTTCTGATTGGCCTTTTGGCAGGACTTTGCCTCCTTTCGGCGGGCTGCGGCAAGGAAGCCACGCCGCCCCCGCCTGCGGCGTTTTACTCGCTTCATGACACGACGGGAAAGGAAATCGTCCTCACGAAGAAGCCGGAAAAAATTGTGCTGCTCTCCCCGGCGTTTCTCAATATCATGCACGCCGCGGGCGGAGATTTCGTGGCCTATGGCAGCTCGCCCTCGCTGGACGTGCCGGACTACGCGAAGGGGAAGGTAAATCTCGGCTACTCCTATCAGATCAATATGGAGAAGCTCATTGGAGAAAAGCCGGATCTCGTCATCGGCCTGAAAGGCTTGCACAATCCGCTGGCATCGTCACTAGAAGCGAATCACATTCCTCTCGTGCTGCTATCGATTTCGACGGAAGACGAAGTGGCGCAAGCGATAGAAATCATGGGGGATATCTCCGGACATACAGAAGAAGGTGCGAAGGCCTCGAAAGAGTTCCAAAAGGAAATCGACGCACTGTCCAAAAAAGTGCCGGACAAGGGCATGACCTGCGCCGTCATCTTTGGTGCGGCGCACGCCGTGATGCTTGCGAAAGAAGGAACGATTGCGACAGAGACCGCAAAAATTCTCCATTTCCAAAATGTCTTTGCCAAAGAAGGCGCCTCCGAGATGCACATGATGCCTTTCAGCATGGAAGACCTGATGAAGAAGAACCCGGATATCCTCTTCTTGACCACCATGGTCACACCAGGGCAGGAGAAAAAAGTCTTTGAGGAATCCCTTCTAAACCAGCCCGCCTGGAAGGAGCTGCGGGCCGTCAAAGAAGGCCGCGTCTACTTTCTCCCGCAAAACCTCTTCCTCTCAAGCCCCGGCATCGACTACCCAAAAGCCATCCGCTGCATGGCCGGTCAGGTGTATCCGGAGATGAGGTTCTAAGGGTAATGCTGTTAAGTTAAGGAAATTGTTAGCGCCGTAATGACTTGCTTCCCCCTTCGGGGGAAGTGCCGAAGGCAATAGGGGCATGCTAGCGGTATAGCGTACTATGTTGAATAGTCCGATGCTATCGATATTCCAACACTTTCA
>CAVBQN010000080.1:0-9697 GCA_963597545.1 Fusicatenibacter saccharivorans | reverse complement strand
ATCTCCCAAAGATACACTCCATGATTTCATCAAGCACGGTGTAACATATGTTTGACAAACCAACATTTACAGCAGACTATTTGAAGAATTATAATAAGAGTAAAGGCTAGACGGGAGTGCGTCGCGTAAAGCGTCGCAAGGATTTATGGCAGGGGATCGTGACGATGAAGGAGCCGCGCCCTTTCTGCCCTGCAGGCCCCGTTCCATGTCAAGTCCGCATCTGTCATACAAAGGAGGTCATCCATGAAACTATCTGATTCCGTGCAGTACCTGAAGGGCGTCGGTCCTCGGATGAAGGAGAAGCTGGAGCGCCTCGGTATTCATACCGTCGAAGATCTCCTTTCCTATTTTCCGAGGCGCTATCAGGACTGGACGAAGGTCACGCCGATGGGAGATCTCGTGCCTGATGAAGAGGCTGTGGTCTACGGAGAGGTGGTGGGCCTGAAGGAGATCCATCCCCGAAGAAGCATGTCGATCCTGAATGTCATGATCGTTGATGATACGGGCGCGGTGGTGCTCACCTATTTCAATCAGCCGTGGAAAGCCGATCTTTTTCATCGTTCGAAGCATGTGCTGGCATATGGCAAGGTGGAGTATGGCTACAACAGGAACCAGATCAGCAATGCGGAGATCGAGACCATCGAGCCAGAGGACCTGCCGTCCTTTCAAAAGCTCGTCCCTGTATACGGACTGACCGATGGCATCAAGACGCTGCAGCTTCGGCGTATGATCGAGGGAGCGCTCGCGCTGGTGGAGGATGCGGATGAGAATCTTCCGGAGGATACCGTCCAGAGAGAGAAACTGATGGGACGGCTTGCGGCCATCCGTGCGATGCACGATCCGAAGGACTGGGCCGAGCAGAGAGAAGCGCGCAGACGGATCGCATTTGAAGAATTGTTCTTCATGCAGGCAGGCGTCCTGCTCCTGCGTAAAAAGAGAGAAGAGGGGAGAGAGAGCATCAAGTGCGTGCCATCCGGTGAGCTCGTCAAGAGGGTGCGCGAGCATTTCCCTTTCCAGCTGACCGAAGGGCAGCAGCAAGCCTTTCGTGATATCGAGGACGATATGGAAGGGCTCATCCCGATGAACCGTCTGGTGCAGGGGGATGTCGGGAGCGGCAAGACCGCTGTCGCGGCACTCTCGCTCGCCAAGATCGTAGAGAATGGCTATCAGGGCGCACTCATGGCACCGACCGAGGTCCTGGCAGGGCAGCACTATGAGACATTCCGTCATTTCTATGAAGGCCTTCCCATCCGCGTCGCTTATCTCTCCGGAAATACGAAGGCATCTGAGCGCCGTGAGATCCTGAACCAGCTGGCAGCAGGGGACATCGATGTACTGATCGGCACGCACGCTTTGATCGAGAAAGATGTCATCTTTGCCCATCTTGGCCTTGTCATCACCGATGAGCAGCACCGCTTCGGCGTGAAGCAGCGAAAGGCATTAGAAACGAAGGGGGGCTCGCCGCACATCCTCGTCATGACGGCGACACCGATCCCAAGGACAATGGCGCTCTCCGTTTATGGCGATCTCGATGTTTCAGCCATCCGCGGGATGCCGCCGGGAAGACATCCGGTGAAGACTTACGCCATCGGGAGTGATATGCTTCAGCGTGTTTTCAATTTCATGGGACGGGAAATGGAAGCGGGACATCAGGTGTACGTGGTCTGTCCGCTCGTCGAAAAGAGTGAGAAGCAGGACCTCGCCTCGGCCGTCTCCGTGTATGAAGAGCTGCGTGACCGCGTATTTCCCATGTTTCCCGTGGGCCTTGTCCATGGGCGGATGAAGAACAGCGAGAAAGAGGCGGTCATGCAGGCCTTTCATCGGGGAGAGAAGAAGCTCCTCGTCGCCACATCCGTCATCGAAGTAGGCGTCAATGTACCCAATGCCACCATCATGTTCGTCTACGGAGCCGATCGCTTCGGCCTTTCGCAGCTTCATCAGCTCCGCGGCCGTGTCGGGCGCGGGGAGGCACAGGCTTACTGCATCCTCTACTCGGATAATCAGAATGAGATCACCCAGCTCAGGATGAAGCTGATGTGCGAGATCCAGGATGGCTTCCTCCTGTCTGAAAAAGATCTCATCCTGCGCGGCAGCGGTGAATTCTTCGGCTATCACCAGCATGGCATGCCGGACCTCAAGGCGGCAGATATCGTGAAAGATCTCCCGCTCCTCGAAGAAGCGAGGAAGGAAGCGCAAAACGCCATGGAGCGGGGGATGGATTTCAGGAAAGAACTCGCGCATCGATTTGGAGGGGCGTTCCTTGAAAAATTGGGGGGGAAGAAGTGACTGGTGACTAGTGGCTAGGGATTAGGAGCATCAAGTGACTTGTGACTAGTGACTGAAATGCCACCTTCGGGTATCGCCACCATCTATACTCCGCGGCGCTTCCATATTTTTAAGCGCCGCACCACCATTTCGCATTTCTCATTTCTAATTTCTCATTCAAGCGAGGCTTTCAACCGTAATCAAGGGGCGCTCTGCCCCACCGGCTAACCTTGAACCCTCGAAAATCATACAAGACACAGCTCTGTGATTTATGGTATAATGTTTTAATTGAAAAGAATGCACCTCTTTGGCATATGAGGGGATGCGGATCCTATAGATCTGCATTTCCGGGCTAGAGAGATAGACATGACATCACATAAGTAACCAAAGTTTTTGAATGGAGGCTATGATGAGAGAAGACAAATTTGGCAAGCAGGGACTGACTTTTGATGATGTGCTGCTGATCCCGGCACATTCGGATGTCCTTCCGCGCGACGTAGATGTACGCACCCACCTTACACAGAATGTCACACTGAATATTCCGGTCATGAGCGCCGGCATGGATACCGTCACTGAAGCAGAAATGGCGATCGCCATGGCGCGCGAGGGCGGTATCGGTGTCATTCACAAGAACATGAGCATTGATGAGCAGGCCAGAGAAGTGAAGCTGGTCAAGCGTTCGGAACACGGCATCATCGTGGATCCGATCTACCTCGCTCCGGACAACACCCTGTCGGATGCGGACGAACTGATGAACAAATACCATATTTCCGGTGTGCCGATCACAGAGAATGGCAAACTGGTTGGTATCATTACGAACCGTGATATGCGCTTCGAGACGGATCTGTCCCGTCCGATCAGCGACATCATGACTTCGAAAGGTCTGATCACCGCTCCGGAACATACCACCATGGAAGAAGCGAAACGCATCCTGCAGGCGCACCGCATCGAAAAACTGCCGCTCGTGGACGATGACGGACATCTGAAAGGCCTCATCACCATCCGTGATATCGAAAAGATGAGAAAATTCCCAAATTCGAACAAAGACTCTGACGGCCGCCTGAAGGTGGCTGCTGCCATCGGTGTCACTTCGGACGTGGAAGACCGCGTCGAAGCGCTTCTCGATGCCAAAGCAGATGTCCTTGTCATCGATACCGCACATGGTCACAGCGAAGGCGTGCTGCAGACCATCCGCCGCCTGCGCAAAGCATTCCCGCATCTGGAACTCATCGCCGGAAATGTCGCAACCTATGATGCGACCAAGGCACTGATCGAAGCCGGCGTATCCGCTGTCAAAGTCGGCATCGGACCTGGCTCCATCTGTACCACCCGTGTCATTGCGGGCATCGGTGTACCGCAGATTACAGCGATCTATGACTGCGCGAAAGCAGCCGAAGGTACCGGCATCCCGATCATCGCTGACGGCGGCATCCAGTACTCCGGTGATATCGCAAAGGCCCTTGGCGCCGGTGCGTCCTGCGTCATGCTCGGCAACCTCCTCGCAGGTACGGAAGAAGCTCCTGGCGAGATGATCATTTATCAGGGCAAGAATTACAAATCCTACCGCGGCATGGGCTCTCTGGGGGCTATGCAGGCTGGCAGCAAGGACAGATATTTCCAGCAGAATGCGAAGAAACTCGTACCGGAGGGTATCGAAGGCCGCATTCCTTACAAAGGACATGTCTCTGACGTCCTCTTCCAGCTCATCGGCGGTCTCCGTGCATCCATGGGCTACTGCGGTGCGAAGAACATCAAGGCCATGAATGAAGACACTCAGTTTATTCAGATTACCGGCGCAGGTCTGCGTGAAAGCCATCCGCATGATGTCAGCATCACCAAGGAAGCACCGAACTACAGCGTAAAATGATAGATATAGAAAAATCCTCGCACAATGTGATGGACGTCACGGTCTATGCACTCACCATGCAGGAAGTCCTCCAGTGGGCGAAAGAAGGGATGGGGGATGAAAAGCCCCGCCTCATTGCCACGGCCAATGCAGAAATGATCATGCAGGCGCAGGAAGACAAGGAGCTCGGGCGCATCCTGAATCGTGCCGACCTCGTCGTTCCTGACGGAGCCGGTGTACTTTGGGCGGGAGAAACTCTCGGCACTCCCTTTCCGGAACGCGTGACCGGTGCCGACCTGTCTGTCGAGCTGCTAAAGATCGCATCGAAAGAAGGCTGGCCCGTCTATTTCTTGGGCGGTGCGCCCGGCGTCGCGAAGAAGGCGGCCGATCGCTTCCAGAAGTCCCATGGGGAGATCCGACTCGTGGGCTGCCATGACGGCTACTTCGACGAAGAAGAAGAGAAACGGATCATCAAAGACATCCGGAAAAGCGGAGCCAGGCTCCTCTTGGTAGGCCTCGGCGTCCCGAAGCAGGAGAAATGGCTCTATCGTCATAAGGACGAGCTTGGACCCGTGCTGGCCATGGGCATCGGCGGCGTCTTCGATGTCATGAGCGGAAATCTGAAACGCGCCCCGCTCTGGATGCAGAAGAACCGCCTCGAGTGGGCGTATCGACTCTACCTGCAGCCCTCCCGCATCGGCCGCATGATGGCCATCCCAAAATTCATGATGGCTGTCAAAAAGTGGAAAAAAGAGCAGGGGGGCAGGGGCTAGTGACTGGTAACTAGGGATTAGGAGTTTAGAGTGACTTGTGACTGGTGACTTGAATATCACTTTCGGGCATCGCCTCATATATAATTGCGGCGAAGCCGCCACCACAACCCTGAACCCTGAACCCTGAACCCTGAACCTTTAACCCTTAAACCCAACATATTCATTTAGGAGTCAGTGATGCTGAAAAAACCAATCATTCTACCGGAAGGATACCCTTTTATCATCGTGGCACTCCTTCTTGGCGTGATCGGACTCTGGATGAAATGGTACTATGCTGCCGTCGTGCCCTTTGTACTTGCAGTATACTTCACCTATTTCTTCCGCTGTCCTCCCAGAAATGATAAAATCACTCCGGGTGATGATGTCCTCGTCTCTCCGGCGGACGGCACCGTCGTGGACGTGTGCCATGACGCGAAGGAAGACATGTTTCTGGGACAGACCTGTCATAAAATCACCATTTTCCTCTCCATTTTCGACGTGCACTGCAACCGCAGCCCGATGGAAGGGAAGATCACCTACCAGTCCTATACGCAGGGCAAATTCCTGCCGGCGTATGAGGAAGGGGTGGGCTTTGAAAATGAACGCGGTGCCATCGGGATCACGGGCAAGAACCGATCCATTCTGGTCATCCTCATCGCGGGGATACTGGCACGACGCGTCGTTTCCTGGAAAAATCTGGGAGACAGCCTGAAAAAAGGCGAACTCTACGGCATGATCAAATTCGGCTCCTGCACGGAGCTCTACATCCCGGGAGATTGTGAGATCTGCGTCAAAAAAGGCGACAAAGTACGCGGCGGCCTGACCGTCGTAGGGAGGCTGAAATAAGTTGAATAAATCTTGGATTGCCAATGGAGTCACAGCGGCCAATGCATTCTTTGGCGGCTTATCCATAATGATGTCTATCGAAGGTCACTGCGACCTCGCAGCGATTTTCATACTGATCGCGATGGTGGCTGATGCACTGGACGGGAGAGTCGCCCGTGCGCTGCACACCGCCGGCCCCATGGGCGTCGAGCTCGACTCCCTCTCCGATGATATTTCCTTCGGCATCGCAGCCGGTGCGCTCATCTATTCCTACCAGCTCCATGAGCTGGGCTGGGTGGGCATCATTCCCTGCGCCCTCCTCGGTACCTTCTGTGCCTTCCGTCTGGCACGCTTCAATGTGAAGGTCACATCCGTCCATGGCTACTTCGAAGGACTGCCCTGCCCGACGACCGGCGTCATCATTTCCGCTTACGTACTCTCCGGTGCGAAAGTATGGAACTGGCTCATCGTCCTCTGGGTCCTTCTGCTCGCCTTCCTCATGGTGAGTGAGATCCACTACCCGGATAACAAAGGCGCAAGCGCAGACCAGCTGCATCTGCCCGCGGTGCTGATCTGCCTTGCCTTCTTCGTCATCGCGACCATCTTCTACTGGCCGATTTGGGCGGCTGCCATCTGCGCTGCCTACATCCTCTTCGGCATGATGAATACCTACCTCAACCGCAGAAAAGGCAAACGGAAAGCTATCAGAAGAAAACAGAAAAGAGCACCTGAGGACATCGAACAATGAACCACTACCTCGATATAATCATGTTTCCGATACAGATCATCGTCGGGATTTTTACCATCTACTACACGGTGATCGCGTTATTCGGCATGTGGCATCGAAAGGAAACGAATCTGGCCGCCCCGAAGAGCCGCTTCGCCATCGTCATACCGGCACACAACGAAGCCATGGTCCTGGGGGATCTGCTGGACAACCTTCGCATCCTGAAATATCCGAAAGAACTCTATGACGTCTTCGTCATCGCAGACAACTGCACCGACAATACCGCTGACATCGCGCGCGCCCATGGCGCCCACGTCTTCGAAAGAGAAAACAAGGAACTCGTCGGCAAAGGCTATGCCATGGACTGGGTCTTCCCGAAGATCTTTGCACTGGATAAGAAATATGACGCCTTCTGCGTCTTCGACTCCGACAACCTCGTCCATCTGGATTTCCTTGCCGTCATGAACAATCGCCTCCTCAAAGGACAGAAAGTCCTGCAGGGCTACCTCTCCGCGAAGAATCCGACCGACACCTGGGTCTCCGGCACCTTCGCCATCGCCTTCTGGACCATCAACCACCTCTGGCATCTCGGCAAGTACAATATGGGCCTCTCCTCCTGTCTTGGCGGCACCGGCATGTGCATCGCTTCCGATATCGTCAAGAAATACGGCTGGGGCTGTGACTGCCTGACCGAAGACATGGAATTCGCCATGAAATGCCTCTCTCACGGCATCCGTACCTGCTGGGTACATGACGCCATCATTTACGATGAGAAGCCACTCTCCTTCATGGCCTCCTGCCGCCAGAGAAAACGCTGGGCGCAGGGCCAGTTCGACTGCTCCGAGCGCTACATCCCGATCCTTTGGAAAGAAGGATGGAAACGTCACAGCATCGTCATCTTAGACGGCATCATGCAGCTCCTGCAGAACTACTTCCTCCTCGTCTCCACCTTCTACCTTCTGATGACCTACATCAATATGTTCTACCCCTGCTTCACGGTCATCCTCTACAACGATGTGCTGGTGCCGCACCAGTTCTGGGCGATCCTGGGATTCATCCAGTCCGTCGTCCCATTGATCGTTCTCCTTCAGATCAAGGTGCCCTGGAAGATCTACCTCTACTGGCTCATCTATCCTGTCTTTATGTACTCCTGGATCCCCGTCACCATCCTCGGATGGAAGGATCGCCATGAGAAAGGCTGGGTACATACCATTCACACCAGAAGCATGCACTTCGAGCAGGCCAGCCTCACCAGAAAGAAAGAGATCGACTCTTGAAACTAAGCCAAAGAACCACGGCAAGCCGTGGTTCTTTTTTTGTTGGTTGGCGGTGACTAGCGGCTGGGAACTGGACGTCATCCTGCGCGGACGAAAACGGCGTATGTGCGATAGCCGCATGCGGAACAAGCGTCGAAGAATCTTGTGATGAATATGGCTGGCTGCCTGCTTGATAGAAAAATTGAGAAAATATGTAAAATCAACATTTGAAAACTTTGGAAAATATGCAATTTAATAGAAATAAAACTATGACGCCTTTTTTATAAATGACGGAGATCACTACTTCCCTTCCATCTTTTTTATCCCAAACCGTGTAAAGTCCAAAACTTCCACGATAGTATTTTATGGAGAGAGGAAAATCCTCCCGGGAGCCGAAAGCTCCTCCACACTCCTACGTGCACAAACCTATAGGAAAGGAGAGCGGAGAGGGCTGGCGGCGGATCCGATTTCCCTCCTCCCGCCAGAAAGCGTGCTAGGGAAACGCTGATTAAATCGCAGAGTCAGCTTTTACAAGAATTTTTATGCATAGCTTCGTCATATCCTTCCTTAAATAGCTCGCTATTCGCGTCAGGTTATTCCTTGCTATGCATAAAAATTCAAGAGTAAAATCTGACAACGATTTAATCAGTGTTTCCCTAGCCGCCGGACAGCGTGAGCCTTACAAATACATAAAGACGCAGCAAGCAAAGAAAGATCTCATGCAGGATTCGCCTCCACGGCAAACCCTAGAGCGAAGTTTAGCCGTACCTGTACGACATGAACCGTGAAATGCGCTGGTGCCAGATTGCAGGGAATGCCTCCATGGATACTTACGAATGCTTGCTGCGCCTTTGTGATGCAAAAATGCCCTTTGTCTATAAAGGGCATTTTCGCATTTCTCATAATGGCTCGTGATGGCTCGTGAATTTTTTTACCCCATCATTTCATAAATTGACATTTCATGTCTAACCCGCGTGCTATACTATAGACAAGGGAGGGATCTTGATGTATCGAAAGAGAATAGGAAAAACGAATTGGAAAATGCAGAATGTGAATCCGCAGGGGAAAGACTGCAATGACTGCGTCTTTCGGGCCATTGCCGGAGGCACGGGGATTTCATGGAAAGACACCTTCGCCGGACTGTGCCAGACGGGACTTTCCCTGCATGCCATGCCGGACTATCCGATCGTCTTTCGCAAATATCTGAAGGAAATCGGAGCCCGCTACGTGTATAAGTCCGCCCAGGCGCACGCCCATACCGAGGACGAAGCCAGCACGGCAGACATGACCGCGGGAGAATTTATCCGGCAGCATCCGAAAGGAAACTACGTCCTCCGCCTTTGGTGGCACGTCACCTGTGCGCGGGATGGTTTCCTCTATGACACATGGGACGCGAGCAGCGAAAAACTGCTCGAAGCGTGGGAGATCCCGCCGGACATCGCGTCCGCGCCGCGCCCCTCCGCCCCATGGCTCTACGAAAGGAGCGAGCGCCGTCTCGCTCCTTTGGAAGACATCGACGTCGCCGCGGGCCAGACATTTCTTTTTAGAAATCCAAGTCCCGTAAACCGCGGGAGTCAGGACAGCTTCGTCCGTGCCATCGCCCTCGCCGAAGGCAGGACATGGGAAGAGGCTTATCAGGATCTCTGCCGCCAGGCCCTCTCTCAGTGTGATAATCCACAGTCTACGTCCGTCGCGGCATCCTACCTCAGCCGCTATGCTGTGGGGACTTGCCGGTATTTCACGCGTGGAAAGACGCCGATAAAAGAATTTCTCGCCTCTCATCCGTCCGGTGCCTGGGTGCTCCAGCTCGGCAAAGGCTGGGCGAGTGCGGTGGTGGATAGCGTGCTGATGGATACGAGAAATTATATCAATAAGCCGATCGAGGTCGCATGGCGACTGCGTTGAGCAGCGAATTTCAAACTCACTCCGGATTTTTTCGGAGTGGGTTTGTATTATTCCTTATATCCCAAGTCTGAGCCAGCGCGGCATCCATACAGAAATCCACTTGGGTACTGCAGAAACGAAT
>CAVBQN010000079.1:0-9882 GCA_963597545.1 Fusicatenibacter saccharivorans | reverse complement strand
AGAAGCCGCCGCCATTGATGGCTGCTACGGCATTGTTCTTTTTCGCGATGCTGGAAGTGGTATCCCCCTTCTCATTGATGTCTTCTGCCGTAGCGACTTCGATACGTTTCGGATTTGGGATCTCCAGCAGATACCCGACGAAGCGGGATGTCTCGATCTTTTTCAGCTTCAGCGTCGCATCCGTGCGCGGCTTGAAAGCGAATACATTCTGCTTATCCGTCGTCGTCACGGTGCCGAGGATCTGGTTCAGCTCCTCCTGATCGTAAAGCCACGTGATGTACTGCGGATGCCGTGAGCGCATGATCGCACCGACCACAGCACGCTTCAGATTGCCGAACGGCCCAAAGAGCACCACGATCGGAGACGTGATGATGAAAAAGACCAGGGTGATCAAGATAAACTTGAGCACGATGTTGTTGAAAAATCGTTTCATTGTGACTCCTTGAAAAGAGGTTTGGGGAAGGAAAGAGTTCAGCCATCAAACCGGCGTGTAATTATCCTTATTGAGACGTTCCGAGAAGCGGGCGATGGAAATGTCATTCCCGATATACGCTCTCTTCAGATCATAGGGGAAGCTGCCGACATGAACTCGGCCGGCGTCTGTCGTGACAGCCATCTTGATACCGGCTTTCTTACAGATATCGATGATCTCATCGTCATAGTCTCCATATGGATATGCGAGCCAGACATTGTCGACCCCGAGCTGGTACTTGAGTGCCTTATTCGCCTCGACGATCTCCTTTTCCTTTTCCGCACGGGTGGCGAGATTATGAAGCTTAGGATGCGACAGCGTGTGATTTGCGATGGTGACAGTATGGCTATTTGCCATTTCCCTCAGCTGATCCCATGTCATACGGTTGTACGGCTTTCCTACATCATCCGTGATCAGGAAGAGCGTCCACGGGAAGCCATACTCCTTCATGAGCGGATATACGATGGTGTAGCTGTCGAGATATCCGTCATCGAAAGTGATGCAGACAGGCTTTTCAGGAAGAGGTGCTCCCTTGGTGACATAGTCATAGAGTTCCTGCATGGTGATCGGATGGTAGCCGTGATCACGCAGATAATTCATCTGGATGCGCAGATTTGCTTCGGTCATGATAGCCGCATTGCCCGGTTCGTTCCCGATCATGTGATACATGAGGACGGACACACCCTCCGGTACGCTGTACTTCACATCCGCTGCGCGATGCACGACAGCGACGCCGGGTTTCAGATTCGAATCCGGTGCTTGCGCCGAAGCTGCTGCCGGCTGAGAAGACGCTACCTTCTCCCCGCCTTGTCCCCCGCAGCCCGTCAGTGCAAAAGCCGACAGTGCGAGCAGCATCGCCGCTGAGAGAGCTGCTGCTTTTTTCCATTTGCTATACGAGAAATCCAATGGTCAAACTCCTTTGTATCGAATTGCTATAGTTTTCCTATTATGACAACACTATATTATTTTACTACGATTTTGCAAGAAAAGAAAGTCTTTACCAAGAACCGTAAGTGTCAAGTTTTTCTCGGTACTTTAAGGGACGAGTGGCTAGGGATTGGGGATTAGGGATTAGAAGTGACTGGGATTCTCCGGCATCGTCATCCCGAGCGCAGCCCTCGATCTTTACTGCACTGCGGGAATCAGCGTGTATGAGCTGAGGTAAAATGATGTCTTGGTGCCGCCTCACATGTGACGATGAGCGTCCTGCAATAAAGATTTCTCTACTATGCTCGAAATGACGATGCGCGCGAAGCGCTATCAAAACTTCGCGGCGCTTCTGATTTTTATGCGCCGCACCACCATTTCGCATTTCTCATTTCTAATTTCTCATTCAAACGAGGCTTTCAAATGGAATCAAAGGGCGAGCCGCTCCACGGGATAACCCTGAGCCCTCATTTCACTCATACCCTCTCTTCTTCCGATAATTCAGCGCCATATCTGCCACGCCAAGATACACCGTGAAGAGCTGCAGGAGAGGGATCCAGATCGAAATGATGACAATGAGCAGACGCAGCCGCTTCACCACCGGATAGATATGCGGCAGCCACCAGAGCGTCGCGATCCCCTGGATCCACAGCACGAAGTAGCACACCGCGCCCACATTGTACGCAAGATCCTTCACCTGCTCGGTGATTGGCATGTACTGCGTCCCTACAGACAGAAGAAGTAGCAACAGTACCCAGCGCGGGAAATGCCAGCGCTCCAGCGGAGGAAACTGCGGAAAATCCGTCAGCCCCAGACGGCGGAAAACCACCTTCTCGATCTGCATCACCGCCCAGGCGAGCACCATCGGCGCCATCACCATCGCCGCCGGGATCATCTTTCGGATCGTTTTGATCATTTCCTCCGTCTGCTGATTCACCTGATCCAGCTGATCCCCGGACGCCATGAGCCCCGACATCTCCTTTGCCATCCCCTGCATCTGATCCAGCGTACTTCCATACACCTGATCCCAGGGCATCCCCATCATGACCACCGTACCCAGAAGATTCAAAAGCATCGCGAAAAACATCACGACCACGATCGTCCCAAAGGTGCGGAGCGCCGATGCACGCTTCTGATAGCAGTACGCCATCGCGATCCCTGCGAAGCCGAACATCACCACCAGAAAGAACGCCGTCGTGATCCCGAAGAACGCCGAGTCCAGGATCATGATCCCCGACGTCGCGATCACCGCCCACTTCACACCCTCGCGGATCCCCATGTACGCGATCGGCAGCGGCAGCGAAAGCAGCGCCAGAAGAGAGATCCCCGGCACATAGAAGCCCACCATAGACAGCACCACGGCCAGCGCCGTACACATCCCCGCCAGGACGACCGCATTCGTGTCGCCCGCTTTAAACTGATTCATAACTACTCCTTCCAGAAATATAAATGTATATCGCCTTTTTATACCCATATTCTATCATATTTGAAGAAAGAATAGGAAAAGGGCTAAAGGTTCAGGGTTCAGGGCGTACTGCCTATAGATTGAGCAAAAGAGGTTCAACGGGGTGGTGCGGCGCATTTCGTCATCCTGAGCGAATGCTATCCTCGCATCGTCAGCCTTCCCCTAGAGGGGAAGGTGCCCCGAAGGGGCGGATAGGGCACAGGCGGTATGAAAGAGCGCGGGGAAAAGCGTCTCAAGTGCGTCGCTTACGAAAGCACCCTATCCACCGCTGACGCGGTCCCCCTTCCCCAAGGGGGAAGGCTAAGAGGTGCGGCGCTTTGCGCCGACTTTTGTAAACGGCGATGCCTGAAGGCTGGAGGATAGAAGTCAGGTGTCTGATGTCTCCTAGTCTCTCAGTCTCCCAGTCTAATCCCCAATCCCTAATTCCTAGCTACTTATCCCTACGGGTTCCGGTGGCGGCTTCGCTGCATGTTAGATGACGGTATTCCCGTATCGTCAGCCTTCCCCTCGAGGGGAAGGTGCCCCGAAGGAGCGGATAGGGCACTGGAGGTATGAAAGAGAGTGGGAAGGAGCGTCTCAAGTCGACGATTTATGAAAGCACCCGAGCGCCGCTGACGCGGTCCCCCTTTCCCAATGGGGTAATGCTATTAAGTTAAGGAAATCGTTAGCTACGTAACGTCTTGCTTCCCCTTCGGGGGAAGTGCCGAAGGCAATAGGGGCATGCCAGCGGTATAGCGTGCTATGTTGAATAGTCCGATGCTATCGATATTCCAACACTTTCATGCAATACCGCTACGTAGCCCCCTCATCTCACTTCGTTCGAAATGGCGTCTCACTGGATTTTCGCGTCGCTTCACTCCTAAAAATCCAGTTCGCTTGCACAAGCCCTTCGGGCAGCTCCCCCGATGGGGAGCCAAGAACGTTCTGCCGCTTAACTTAATAGCCTTCCCCATTGGGGAAGGGGGACCGCGCAGCGGCGCTCGGGTGTTCTCGTAAACGACGCGCTTGAGACGATCTTTCCCGCTCTTTTTCATACCGCTAGTACCCTATCCGGCTCGCTCCGCTCGCCACCTTCCCCACGCGGGGAAGGGGGACCGCGCAGCGGTGAATAGGGTGCTCTCGTTTATCGTCGATTTGAGATGCATTTCCTCGCTCTCTTTCATACCGCTCCCCTATCCAACCTCCGCCCCTTCGGGGCACCTCCTTCCATAGGAAGGAGGGAGTATCCACGCGAGCCCCTTCCCTTGGAAGGGGCTGCCGAGCGCAGCGAGGCGGGGTTGGCTTTCTTTTTTGCGGCGAAGCCGCCTCCTCTTTGCCTTCCCCATCGGGTAATGCTATTAAGTTAAGGAAATCGTTAGCTACGTAACGTCTTGCTTCCCCCTTCGGGGGAAGTGCCGAAGGCAATAGGGGCATGCTAGCGGTATAGCGTGCTATGTTGAATAGTCCGATGCTATCGATATTTCAACACTTTCATGCAATACCCCCTTCGGGGGAAGTGCCGAAGGCAATAGGGGCATGCCAGCGGCCATCGAACAATGTTGGATATACCGTAGTGCTGCCCCCTCTCCCCTTCGGGAAGCTCCCCCGATGGGGAGCCAAGAACGTTCTGCCGCTTAACTGAATAACATTCCCCGCTTGTGTAATGCTGACGATACGAGAAGAACGCTCTCCGCAGTCCTTCGGGCATTCCTCCCCGCTGCGAACGCGCTGAAGAGGGACACACCGAAGGAAGCGGATGGATGGCAGCGATCTGAAAACGAGTGAGAAACCATCCGCTCCCCGTTTCGTCATCCCGAGTGCAGCCGAGGGATCTTTCCGGCAGACCCATAAACGGCCGACGTGATACAGCAGGGAAACGAAACACAAAGACGTCGATTTTCATTTTCACACTGACATGGATAACCGCAGGGCAAGGAAGATTTCTCGACTTCGCTCGAAATGACGTTACGAGAAAGGCATCTGCTACCAATGTCCCCTTTCCGATTATACTCTGCAATGAATCCGCCTTTCCTTAGCGCGCAAAAAGGGGCTGTGAAGAAATGAATCCTCATTTCTTCACAGCCCCTTTTTGTCTTACAGACCGAGAGGAAATCTTCTCCCCAGCCACTAGTCTTCCACCACTTCGATCTGGCCTTCCGCGAAGGCTTTCGGATAGAAGAAGGACTGCTCCGTATTTCCAAAGTCTACGACGAGCTTGCCATCCGCAATATCCGTGATGACGCCCTGTCCATACACAGATGAGACAACGGGCGTGCCTACGCCGATCTCGATATAGTGGGTATTGCCGCGGTGCGTTTCCTTGACCGGACGGACTTCCACCTTCGGCTTCGGAACCGGTCTGTCGGCTGCCGGCACTGTATAGGTGCGCGCCTGTCCCTTCGGCGCTTCTTTTTTCGTTTCCTTCTTCACTTCCGGGAATGCTGTCTTCAAAAGCTTCGACGGAAGTCCCATCGGATAGAGGATGCGCTCACCTGTCGCATCATAAGTGACATACGTGCCGCGCTCTGTGATGCGGGTGATGGTGCCCTTACCGAGCGTCTCATCCGTGACCTCCAGACCGACAGCCGCTTCTCTCTTTTTGAAACCGGTCGGCTTTGCATCCGGCAGAGGTGCATCGAAGGTGAATACCTTCTTTTCCATCGGCTTCGCTGCGCTGAAGGCTTCCTTTTTGAAATCCTTACGATGTCCATCCTTCTTGACGCCGTCTTTTTTGTAGCCGCCCTCGCGCTTTTTTCTTGGGATGAGCTTTTCCGCATCGCCGAAAGCAACGACGATGCCTTCATCTGTCAGCTTTCTCACGATGCCCACGCCGAGCTCGCGGTCCACAAATTCGACACCGGGAGCCAATTTCCGTTTCTTGAAATCCGGCTTATCCTTGCCAAAGCTCTTGCCGCGGCCGCCGAATTTCTTTTCACCAAATTTTTTACCGCCGAATTTCTTGCCACCAAATTTTCCCTTACTTTTGAAATCTTTGCGTGGCTTATTGTTTTTTTCTTCCATGATACTATGGTTCTCCCTTTACGTTTTATGGATCTGTACGCGGATTCGAATCCTTGATCCGATCAATCATACCTTTGTTCTTTGATGCGCCTGTCAAGATCGCGCTTAGCAGCTTTCGCAGCCATATCCTCTCTCTTATCGTAGAGTTTTTTGCCCGTTGCGACACCGATCTCCACTTTGACCTTGCCGTGCTTGAAGTACATCTTGAGTGGGACTAAGGTGTAGCCCTTTGTTTTGAGCTGCATCTCGATCTTTCGGATCTCCTTCTTGTGCAGAAGCAGCTTTCTGGTACGAAGCGGGTCGTGGTTGAAAATATTTCCCTGCTCATAGGGACTGATATGTGCATTCCACAGGTAGACCTCGCCCTTCTGGATACGGGCAAAGCTGTCACGCAGGTTCGCCTTGCCCGCGCGGATGGACTTCACCTCCGTCCCGGTGAGTGCGATACCGCACTCATACGTCTCGTGGATGAAATAGTTATGATGTGCCTGCCGATTGAGCGCGATCGGCGGCGCCGTTTTTTTCTCGGCCATGTATCTCTCCTTTACGGATGTTGGTCAATTTCCATGCAATACATAGTTTCAAGTTAGGAGTTAGGAGTGAAGGTACGGCGCATCAAATTTGGAAGCGCCGTGAGTTTTGTATAAAGCAATGCTGGTACATGATTTGCCAGATGCTCTTCCGGCGAGCCCCTTCCGCTGGAAGGGGCAGCCGAGCGCAGCTAGGCGGGGTTGGCCCGCGCGATGTGTGATAAGCCCGCTTCGCGAAGCCAACATCTCGCTTTGCTCGAAATGGCGTCTCCCTAGATTTTCGCGTCGGTTTGCTCCTAAAAATCCAGTTCGCTTGCACACTCCGCCCCTTCGGGGCACCTCCTTCCAAAAGGAGGTGGGAGAGCGGGCTTATAAAGGAAATATCCTAATCCCTAGCCACTAGTCACCAGTCACTTCTTCCCCTTCTTCATTTTCTTTTTCGAATGTGATCTGGATTTTGCAGATGATCTGGTCTTCTTTTCCAGATTCAGCGGGGAATGGATCTCTCCCATGATGAAGTCGACTTCGCGGCGTTCCTTATCCGCCTTGACAAGGGTCACGCGGACGGGCATGCCCATGGCATAGGTCGTCCCGGAGAAGCGCCCCTTCAAGGTCATCGTATCTTCCTGATACATGTATTCGTCATCATCCATAGAGTCGATATGGACGAGGCCTTCTACGCCATTGTCGAGACCGACAAAGACGCCGAAGCGGGTGATCCCGGTCACATGCGCATCGAATGGCTCGCCGACGAACGGCACCATGTACTCTGTCATCTTGAGATCATCGACATCACGCTCGGTATCTGTCGCATTCTGCTCTGTCTCCGAGCAGTGGTCAGCCGCACGCAGGAGGAACTCTGTCTGCTTTTTGAGCTCTGCCTTGGAGAGGCCATCCGAAATCGCCTGTCGGATGAGGCGGTGTACCATCAGATCCGGATAGCGGCGGATCGGCGAGGTGAAGTGCGTATAGCATTCACTTGCGATCCCGAAGTGGCCGGCATTTTCCGTGCTGTAGCAGGCCTGCGGAAGGCTGCGAAGCGTCATCACCTGCACGACCGCTTCGATATCTTCTCCCTTCACCGTTTCCAAGAGCTTCTGGATATCCTTCGGCTCCGGATCCTTCGGGATGGAGAGATTGAGTCCCATGATGGCGATGAGACGCTTCAGAGAATTCAGCTTCTCCTCATCTGGATGCTCATGCACACGATAGATCGACGTATGTCCTGTCTTTTCGAGGAAACGCGCTACCGCTTCATTCGCCGCGATCATGGCATCCTCGATCATCTTCTCCGCATCACTTCTGATGCGCTTCTCGATACGAAGCGGTGTCCCCTCTTCATCGAGAATGACCTTGTATTCCGGGAAATCGAAGTCGAGTGCGCCGCGGCGGGTGCGGTCTACGCGAAGGGCATCCGCGCAGGCCTTCAGGTCTTCGAGCATCGGCATGAAGTGTGCAAGATCCACCGGCATAATGCCCTCATGGAAGGCTTTATTGATCTCCGGATAATTGCAGCGGCGTGCCACACGCACGATGGACGGTGTGACCAGCTCGGTCTTTACCTTGCCATCCGGCGACACATCCATCACGCAGGACATCGCATAGCGGTCTTCATCATGGTTTAAGCTGCAGAGATCATTTGACAGCTGGAAAGGCAGCATCGGGATGACGCGATCCGCCAAGTATACACTGGTGCCGCGGCGGTAGGCTTCATCATCGAGGAGCGACCCCTTCGTCACATAGCGAGACACATCCGCGATATGGACAGACAGCTCAAAATGTCCGTTTGCCTTCTTCTCGCAGTAGACCGCATCGTCGAGATCCTTCGAGTCAGGCCCGTCGATGGTGACGATCGGAAGAGCTCTGAAATCTGTGAGTCCTTTTTCCATCCGGATATCCCGCGGCAGATTCTCTGCCTCATCCAGTAACTTTTCGGAAAATTCATGCGGCAGACGGTGCTGTGCGACGATGATATCGATATCAAGCCCCTTATCGCCTTTGTAGCCGATGACTTCCGTCACACGGCCCTCCGCATCCGTCCATTCCCCCGGCCAGCGAGTGACTTCGACGATGACACGCGCCCCCGTGGTGGCATCCATTTCCTGTCCCTCAGGGATCTCGATGTACATATCCACCTTCTCATCGATCGGCACAGCTTCACCGCCATCCTTCAGCATCTCATAGGTGCAGACGAAGGTATCATTGGCACGCTCTAAAACCTTCATGACACGGCCTTCCGTATTGTGGCGGCCCGTCTCACTCTTCATCGTCTTCACTTCGACGGTATCATTATTCACCGCATTCAGATGGTCGCGGTCGGAAATATACACATCCTCGTGGTCGTCATCGGTGATCAGAAATCCAAACCGGCCATACGACTTGTATACGCCCTGCAGGATCGTCCCCGGCTTATAAGATAAAAGCGTTTTCTTTTCTTCCATTGTTGTTCTCCTGTGTATGTGCGATGAAATGGCTTCGCGGCTCCGTGTAGAGCCCCAGGGAAGCCTCACCATGGACTGAAGAAGCACCGATTCGTTCTCCGGTCACCACTCACTGCTCTTTGCCATCCCTTAATAAAAAAAGGCTTGCTTCTATGCAAGCCCCTTTTCTTTTCATCAGAAAGTATTCATATATCTTCCAAGCACGAGACAAAGCACAGCAAAGACAATGCCAAATACCACCGTGAACTTGGAGAGTACAGCATCCTTACCTCTGGTTTTGCCGCCAACAGCGCCTTCTGCGCCGCCGCCGATGGCCGAGCCCATTCCCGCCTGCTTGGATTCCTGAGCTACGACGACTACGATCACCAGTAAGGAAACAACCATTGTCAAACCAATCAAAAAATACTTCACTCTGCATCCTCCTCTGAATCTACCCACGGGCAGATCGGCCTTTCCTATCGAATATAAAGCCAATATCAAACCTTATTTTATACTACTCTGTAGTACAGGTCAAGAGGAAATAGAATTAGGAGTTCACCCGTGGGCGGGGCGCCCCTTGATTGGGCGAAAGAGGGTTCAAGGTTCAGGGTTCAGGGTTCAGGGTTCAAGGTTCAAGGTTCAAGGTTCAAGGTTGTGGTGGCGGCTTCGCCGCGAATATATATGGAGCGATGCCCGAAAGTGGTATTCAAGTCACTAGTCCCCAGTCCCTAGCTACTCCTCCCTGCTTTCATACTTCAGGGCTCTGGTGGCGACTTCGCTGCATTTTGGCTGACGGTATTCCCGTATCGCCAGCCTTCCCCTCGAGGGGAAGGTGCCCCGAAGGGGCGGATAGGGCACTGGCGGCATGAAAGAGAGCGGGAAGGAGCGTCTCAAGCAGGCGATTTACGAAAGCACCCTATCCACCGCTGACGCGGTCCCCCTTCCCCAATGGAGTAATGCTATTAAGTTAAGCGGCAGAACGTTCTTGGCTCCCCATCGGGGGAGCTGCCCGAAGGGCTGAGGGGGCTACGTAGCGGTATTGCATGAAAGTGTTGGAATATCGATAGC
>CAVBQN010000078.1:0-10101 GCA_963597545.1 Fusicatenibacter saccharivorans | reverse complement strand
ATGGCGAATTTGAAAAAGCCGTTTGCCTGATCGAAGCGTCCAAGGGGCGCGTGGTTCTGACGGGTATGGGAAAATCAGGCCATATCGCGCGGAAAGTGGCAGCGACCATGGCGAGCACAGGGACGCCGGCTTTTTTCCTGCATCCGGCGGAAGGCATTCACGGGGATCTTGGCATGGTGACAGCCGATGATGTGGTCATCGCATATTCGAACAGCGGAGAAACGGGCGAGGTGCTGAATATCCTCCCGTCCCTAAAGCGCATCGGAGCGAAGCTCATTGCGGTCGTCGGGAAAAAGAATTCGACACTCGCTAAAAATGCGGACGCAGTGCTCGATGCGGGCGTCGAAAAAGAAGCAGACAGCTTGGGGCTCGCTCCGACGAGCTCGACGACGGCCGCTTTGGCTCTGGGGGATGCGCTCGCCGTCTCTTTGATGGAGCGCCATCATTTCACGGCAGATAATTTTGCCGTTTTCCATCCGGGCGGCTCCCTCGGCAAGCGCTTGCTTCTCACCGTCGAGATGGTGATGCACAAAGGCGAGGACAATCCTTTGATCGATGAAATGGCTTCGGTCAAGGATGCGCTCTTTGTGATGACAGATAAAGGGCTGGGCGCCGTCTCTGTGACGGACAGGGAAGGACGCCTCTTGGGGCTCATGACGGACGGCGATGTCCGCCGCGGCCTCGAGAAGGGAGAGGATTTCCTGCTCCTCCCCGTAAGAGACGTCATGACGAAGTCACCGATGGTGATCTCGCAGCAGAAGCTGGCGGCCGAAGCCCTGCACATCATGGAAAAGCACATGCCGCATCCGATCACCGTGCTTCCCGTCTGTGATGAGCTAGGCAAGGCGATCGGCATGGTACATATCACCGATCTTTTGCGGCAGGGGGTCATGTGATGATCGGCGCAGAACAGGTGAAGCTCATCGCCTTTGATGTCGATGGCACACTGACAGACGGGACGCTCGTCATGGGGAGCGGCGGCGAGGCATATAAGCTTTTCAACGCGCATGACGGACTGGCGATTTCTCTCGCCCACCGCATGGGCTATGCAGTCGGTTTCATCACGGGGAGGACTTCGCCGATCGTAGAAGCGCGTGCGAAGGAGCTCTCCTGTGATTTCGTCCTCATGGGCATCCGGCATAAGGTGTCTGCTCTGCAGCAGCTGCTCAGGGAGCGCGCTCTTTGCTGGGACGAGGCGGCCTACATGGGGGATGATCTCAATGATCTGCCTCTCTTTTCCCGCGTCGGTCTGTCGGGCTGCCCGGCCGATGCCTGCGAGGAGAATCAGTCCGCAGCGGACTTTATTTCCCGGTATGACGGCGGACGCGGAGCAGCGCGTGAATTTATCGAGTGTATTTTGAGATCCCAAGGGCGCTGGGAGGAGGCGGTGTCCTCCTTTCAGGACGTCGATCAGGAAGATCTCGTGCAGTGAGAAGCGCTGCTCGATCGTGGAATTAGGAATCTTGAGTGACTAGTGACTAGGGATTAGGGATTGGGGATTAGGAGTGACTAGGGACTGGTGACTAGGAAACTCTCTCGTATCGTCATTTCGAGCGTAAGCGAGAAATCTTTGTCATTCGCGACCAAGCAAGCGATGTTTGGTACTCTCAAACGGGAAACCTTCTATCCACTTCCTTTCGGGCATCGCCCCATATATATTCGCGGCGAAGCCGCCACATTCATTTCTAATTTCTAATTCCTCATTCGAGCAAAGATTTCATTCAGAGTCAAGGGACGGCACGCCCCGTGGGCTAATCCTGAACCCTATTTTATTCCCTTGTATTAAGGAAACGCTGATTAAATAGCAGAGCCGGATTTCATATGGATTTTTATACATAGCTTCGTCATCATCCTCCTTAAATAGCTCGCTATTCGCGTCAGATGATTCCTTGCTCTGTATAAAAATCCAAGAATGAAATCTGACAACGATTTAATCAGTGTTTCCTTAGGAAAGAAGAATCAGCCATGTTATTCAATGTACGATATGGACTCTTGAAGGGCATCAGTCACCTGCTGTGCGGGATGTCCTATGATCGGATCCTGTCCATCGGCCGCGTTTTGGGGCCATGCATCATGAACCGCATAGCCAAGCAGAGAAACCGCGGGATCGAGCAGATGATGCGGGGCATGGGCATCCGCCGCGAGGAGGCAGAGAAGCTGCTTCACAAGGTGTACGAGCACATCGGCATGTCCGCGATGGAGATGATGTACATGCCGCGCCTCTGTAAGGAAAAGGATCATATCGATGACTACGTGAAGATCGATCATCCGGAGTACCTGGAGGCGGCGTATGCCGAAGGGAAGGGCATCGTCGGTCTGACGGCGCATATGGGGAACTGGGAATGGCTCGGTGCCGGTCTTGCGCTCCATGACTATGACACTTCAGCGATCGGCAAGAAGCAGGCCGATGACGCGCTGATGCGGATCATCAATGACTACCGCGCCCGCGCGGGGCAGCACATCTTCCTCACCGGGACGGGCGGCTATGAAATGATCGCAGCGGCGCGCTCGATGAAGAAGAATCACATCCTGGGCTTTCTCTCCGATAAGGATGGGGATGAGACAGGGATTCCTGTGCTCTTTATGAATCGCGTCTTCTCCTTCCCGCAGGGACCCTGCGTCTTTGCCAGAAAATTCAAGGCGCCGATCCTGCCGCTCTTCATCGTGAGAAATGAAGGCGGGAAGGGTCACACGATCTGCATTGGCAAGCCGTTCTATTACGAAGAGACCGGGGATACGAAGAGGGATCTCATGACGAATGCACAAAAGATGGCGACGATCATGGAAGATTTCATCAAGGAGCATCCCACCGACTGGCTCTGGTTCCAGCATCTCTTCTGGACGCGGCCGGGACGCATCAAGATGTATATGGAGCTGACGGAGGAAGAGAAGAAGCGTTTCGCCCCCGGCATCAGCGAAGACTGGAATGAAACCAGAGGAGGCAAGTCGTGAGCAGAAATAAAAAGAGCATCCTCATCGTACTCGTCATCCTTCTGGCAGCGCTTGGCATTTATTTCCTTTTCAAGGATGACCATCAGGAAAAGGGAAGCGCCAAGTCCGGCGGGCCGGCCATGGAGTTTTCCAATATCGAAATGAAGGAAGACAAGGATGGACAGTCTGTCTGGCGCATCAAGGCGAAGCATGTCAGCATGAGCCGGGATAAGAACTCAGCCGACATGGAAGGCATCGAAGCGTATTTCCTAAAAGATGGCAATGAGCTGAAGCTCAATGCCGATCAGGGACATTACGACAGAAAGCAGAAGAAGGTCCATGTCGAGGGGCATGTGGAAGGTACGTCAAGTGACGGCATGGTGCTTCATGCGAAGAACCTGACCTACGATGGTCATACAGACATTCTTTCGACCGATGAATTCTTTACGGCAGAAAAGGATGGCCGCGTACTGACGGCCGACAGCTTCACGGCAGATCGCGTACTGGAAAAGATCACAGCGAAAGGCCATGCGAGACTGGCAGATAAGGAGGATGCACAGTGAAAACTTTCTATACAGCACTCATGCTGGCAGCCGTAAGTTTGGGCGCGATGGGGACGGCGATGGCCGATGACATCACCGCCGATGTACTGACCTACGACGGCAAGACCAAGGTGGTCAGCGCGAAAGGAAATGTGGTGATTCATGCCAACGAAGGTGCTACCATCACAGGCACGAATGGGGAATACCATTTCGAAGATCGGAGTGCTTTTCTGGAAGGCGGCGTGAAATATGTCAAAGAACAGAGCACGCTTACGGCAGAGAAAATGTACCTCTATAAAGACAGGACGGCTCGCGGCATCGGCAGCGTGGATTTCGTAGACCTTTCGGAGCATCGCATCCTGCGGGGAGACGATGTGATGTACAATGCAGCTACGGGATTCGGCAAGATCGAAGGCAATGGCTATCTCGAGACTGCTGACGGCACCCTTTCTGCGCCGCATATCGAAGGCAACCTGAAGCAGATCAAAGTCGTTGCGACAGGCGGCGTGGATCTTACCAGCACGACAAACAACGCGGTGGGCTATGGGGATCAGGCCGTCTATACCCGTTCCGGACAGAATGGCACCGACGGAAAGATGGTGCTTTCCGGCAATGCCTGGGTGGAGCAGAATGGCAATACCTTTGAAGGGCCGGAGCTTGTGCTCCGTGATGCGGACAAGGTCGTCGAGACGACAGGCCGCAGTACGATCACCATCACGAATACCAAGAGTCCATCAGAAGAAGGCGGAGAGGGAGACTCACAGCCATCGGTTCCCGCAGGGCCGGTCAATCAGGCGACACCGATCGCCGGCCGTCCCGAATATGCAGGCAGCCCGTTAGAAATCAAGGATAACAAATGAAGATAGAAACTCATGATCTGATCAAGCGCTACGGCAGCCGCACCGTCGTCGATCATGTGAATGTAGAAGTCGAGCAGGGCTCCATCGTCGGTCTTCTTGGACCGAACGGGGCCGGCAAGACGACCACCTTCTATATGATCGTCGGCATCATCCAGCCTGATGAGGGCGATGTGACCGTAGACGGGCGTTCCATTTCCGGGATGCCCATCCACCAGCGCCACCAGTTCGGAATCGGCTACCTGCCGCAGGAAGCCTCCATATTCCGAAAGATGACTGTCTGGGATAACCTGATGTCTCTCCTGGAGACACGCAAGGATCTCAGTGAGAAGGCGAAAATAGAAAAAGCGGAAGCGCTGCTGGAGGAATTCCATATTACCCATGTCAAAGACACGAGGGGCGATGCGCTCTCCGGCGGTGAGCGGCGGCGCGTGGAGATCGCGCGTTCCCTTACGCTCGATCCTTCCTTCATCCTGCTGGATGAACCATTCGCCGGTGTCGACCCTCTGGCGGTCGAGGATATCCAGAGCGTTGTCATGCACCTCAAGACCCGCGGCATCGGCATCCTCATCACGGATCACAATGTCCGTGAGACGCTGCGCATCGTAGACAAAGCGTACATCCTCTCCGACGGCAAGATCCTGCTTTCCGGGAAGGCAGATGATATCGCTGTGAACCCCACAGCAAGGAAACATTATTTGGGGGAAAATTTCAGCTTATGATTCAAGAAGAAAGACAGGGAGGAAAATTCTGATGAGACTTTTGGACAAGTACGTATTAAAAGAATTTTTGGCTCCCTTTTTATTTGGCGTTGCCGCCTTTACGGCGATCTTTCTCGGGGCAGATACGCTCTTGAAGATCGCGGGCTTTGTCTCCCAGTATGGGGCATCTGCGATATCGGCAGTGAAGGTGTTCATCCTCGCACTGCCGCGCATCATCGTCTATACCTTCCCGATGGCCGTACTCTTAGGCTCACTCATGTGCTTTTCCCGTCTGTCCGGGGCGAGCGAGCTCATCGTCATGCGTACCTCGGGGCAGAGCTTCTTCCGCCTCGCGCTGCCGGTCTTTCTGGTAGCGTTTCTGATCTCCCTCTGTGCCGTGGCCTTCAATGAATACGTCGTGCCGTGGACAAACCGCGAGTATGACTATGTGGTGAATACGGAGATCAAAAAGAACCTGAATCCGGGCGTCACGGATCATGTCGTTATCCGCGATGTGCAGAACGGCAAGATCGCCCATCTTCTCTATGCGCGCCGCTACAATCCGAATACCAAAGAGCTTGAGAATATCACCGTGCAGGAATTTGAAGATGAAAAGGTCATCCATGTCGAGAATGCACCGAAGGCAGTCTGGCAGGATGGCGTATGGCGCATGACCGATGGGATCATTTACGACCTTACCGGAGAAGGCGTGGAACGCATGATGCATTTCGAAAGTCAGGAGATCCCGTATGCCATGTCGCCCTCAGAGATCCCGCGTGAGTCGAAAAAGCTCGATGAAATGACCATTCGGGAGCTTCTTGTCACGCAGAAGGCGTACATCGCGGCGCATGCAGATGCGACGGGCGTCATTATGGAGGTCTATCGCCGCTTCTCACTGCCGATGGCCAGCTTCGTCTTTGCCCTTGTCGGCGCCCCCTTGGGCGTGCAGAAGCAGCGCTCCTCTTCCTCCATCGGCTTTGGCCTCTCCGTGGTCATTATTTTCGTATACTACGCCATCATGACATTCCTCGAAGCTCTGGGCAAGGGCCACATGCTCCCGCCCTTCTGGGCCGTCTGGCTGCCGAACTTCATCGCCCTCGCCATGGGCTGTCTCTTGATCCGCAGAGCGGATCGGTAGTGTTTGAAGTAACTAGTGACTGGTGACTAGGGACTAGAGATTAGAAATCAGATTTTAGACTTCTGCCGTTCCCCGTATCGTCATTCCGACCGAAGTGGAGGAATCTTTTTCGTTCGCGGTCAATCAAACCATGCGCGAAAGTCCTAAACGGGAATCCTGCCATTCCGCAGATTTTAGGGCATCGTCCCTTCTAAAATCTCGCGATGCTTCTATTATTTGATGCACTGCCCCTGAACCCATCAACCCTGAACCCATTTTCCATCGCCAAGGAGGTTTACTATGTTTATCGGCATATTCATGTTTCTGATCCTGATCGCCATGGGCGGGCTGATCGCCTTTTTGGGAGATCGGATCGGATCGAAGGTCGGTAAGAAGCGGATGACGCTCTTCGGGCTCCGTCCGAAGTACACCTCCGTGATCGTGACGATCATTTCCGGTATTCTGATTTCCTTCTTCACCATCGCCGTGCTGGCCGTTGTGAATGAAAATGTCCGTGTCGCCCTCTTCGGTCTCTCCAAGCTGCAGAACGAGATGCAGGATCTGAATCAGGAGATCAAAGTCAAAAACCGCGAGCTTGAGAAGGGCAAGCTGCAGCTCGAAGCGCGCAACAAAGAGTATGAAGACGTGAACCGGAAGGCCGAAGAGACATCCAAGCGATTGGATGAAGTCGAAGGGCAGCGCGTCTATATGGAGAGCGAGCTCTCTTCCGTGCAGCAGGCCTATGATGAGGCAAAAGCCGGCGTCGAGCAGTCCGCAGAAGACATTGCGGAGCTGGAAAAGATCCGCGAAGAGCTGACAGGAAATATTGCGACACTGAATGAAGAAAAAGAGCAACTCATCAAAAATATCTATGCGCTGCGTGAAGGACAGGTGGTCTTCCAGGCAGGCCAGGTGCTGACAAGCGTCGTGGTCGATGAAGATATGGATGAGAATAAATCCAGAGAGGTGCTGAAGAGCGTCCTCTCCGACATCAACGGCATGCTGAAGGAAAGACTGAACATCACTGATGAGAGTGTGAACCTTGTCCGCATGAGCCAGAGGGACTTTGATGAGTCGGTGGCACAGGTCACAGGCGCCAAATACAAAAAGCTCGTCCGTGTCGTTGCCGCGCAGAACCTCATCTTGGGGGAACGCCTCGTGGTAGATTTCGACATCCATGACAATCTTCTCGTCTTCAGACAGGGACAGGTCATCTATAAAGGCGGTCTGGATAAGTACAAAGACAGCAGAAACTATGAAATGCAGGTGCTGCGTTTCCTGCAGGATCTGAATCACTACGCGCAGGCGCAGGGGGTTCTCCCGGATCCGATCACCGGCAAGGTCGGCGTCCTGGACGGACAGGAGCTTGTCGAAGTCATCCAGAAGGTCAAGGAATGCAGCGGACAGTGTGAGCTCAAGGTGACAGCACACAGCGATGTCTACACGAAAGGCCCGCTGGCCATCGATGTGGAGGTGCTGCGTCCATGAAGGGTCTCCTCTGCGCCATTGATCCTGGGCGGGATAAGACAGGCGTTGCACTCGTCCATACGGATGGGACGCTCGAAAAGAAATGCATCGTCCGTACAGCGGACTATGAGCAGCAGCTGGCGCAGCTCCTCGCAGGGAAAGACCTCCTCGCGGTAGCCATGGGAAATGGCACGCGCCATGAGGTCATGCAGAAGCGGACGGAAGCCCTTCTTGCGAAGCTCGGACGTGCGATTCCCGTCACGCTCGTCGATGAGAAATACACGACGGAAATGGGGGAGCAGTGGTACTGGAAAGACCACCCGGCCAAAGGCCTTGCTCGTCTCATCCCCAAGGGGATGAGAAGCGTCCCCGTGCCGGTGGACGACTACGTGGCATGGATCATCGGATGCATCTACCTTGGCATCGTCAAAGCGGAAGATGTCGGACATAAAAAAGTGTGAAAGGAGCCCGCGCAGCGGGCTCCTTTTTTGTGGCTGGTGACTGGTGGCTAGGGACTAGGGATAGCCCATGAGGCGTGTCGCTCCCTCGATTGCGAATGAAAATTCTGCTCGAATGAGGAACGAGAAATGACGGTGGCGGCTTCTCCGCGGATACATAGGGGGCGATGCCGGAAAGGAGCATTCGAGTGACTAGCCGCTTGAAGCGCCCAATCCCTAATCCCTAATCCCTAGTCACCAGCTATCAGTCACTGATTTCGCCGCTCCCATTCTTTTGAACCCATTGAATCAGTGTTTCCCTAGAACCCGCTACTCCTGCATCGTACCTCTAAAATTTTCTTCTTGACTTACGTTCTTTCATACTATATAATATTTAACCGTAACGGGGCATAGCGCAGTTGGTAGCGCACCTGCTTTGGGAGCAGGGGGTCGCCAGTTCGAGTCCGGCTGCCCCGACCATATGGCTCAGTAGCTCAGTTGGATAGAGCAACCGCCTTCTAAGCGGTGGGTCGTGAGTTCGAATCTCTCCTGGGTCACCAAGACGAAGCACTCTTGCAATAGCAAGAGTGCTTTTTCGATGCAATCCGTATTTTCTAAAAGATGAAAAAAGTTAAAATTCCCTCTTTTCATATCATGGCTAATCATGTATAATGGAAAACATGCACTCCAATGCATGCAAAAGTTGTGAAATGAATTTATATCTATGAAGTGGGAGATGAAACGATGATTGACTATACGAAGTACCGAATGAACCAGCTGAACAGTGCCTGTGCAGAATTTATCAGGCAGGAGTCCTCAGGCAGTCTGCTCCTGATGCTCGCGACAATCATCGCGATGGTGCTGGCTAATTCGCCAATGGCAGAGACCTATGAGCATGCGCTGCACCTCTTCGTGGATCTGCCGCTGCTGCCGGATATGTCACTCCTGCACTGGGTGAATGACGGCCTGATGGCGATCTTCTTCCTTGTCGTTGGGATGGAAATCAAAAGAGAGTTTCTTTTCGGCGAACTGAAGTCGCTCTCCGCGACCCTGCTCCCTATTGCGGCAGCGGTCGGTGGTATGCTGGTACCGGCGGCGCTCTACAGCCTTTTCAATATGGGCGGGCCCACCGCACAGGGCTGGGCGATCCCCATGTCGACCGACATCGCCTTTTCGCTGGGCGTGCTTGCTTTTGTAGCGAAGCGCGTGCCAAGAAGCGTGATCGTCTTCCTGACGGCACTTGCGATCGTGGATGATCTGGGCGGGATCGTCGTCATTGCCCTTTTCTACAGCACATCGATCCAGTGGACGGCGCTCGGCGCAGGCCTTGCGGTGCTCATGGTGATGGCACTCTTTTCATGGAGAAATGTCCATCATCCGCTGCCCTACGTCTTAGGAGGCGTACTGACCTGGTATGCTTTCTATCAGGCGGGCATCCACCCGACTGTCGCAGGCGTTCTGACGGGCTTTTTGATCCCCGCAGGCACGGAAAACACACAGCACTCTCATCCGCTCCACCTGTGGGAACACAAGCTCTCCCCGTGGTCGGCATTCCTCATCATGCCGATCTTTGCACTCGGTAATGCCGGTATTTCCATGACAAGCGAAAGCTTTGCCTCCCTCGCTTCCCCGATCGGCCTTGGCATCATCGCCGGTCTCTTTTTGGGAAAACCGCTCGGCATTTTCACGACCGTTTTCCTGATGGTGAAGCTGGGCATCGCCAAAAAACCGGAAGGCGCGAAGTGGATGCACTACTTAGGGGCCAGCATCCTGGCGGGCATTGGCTTCACGATGTCCATCTTCCTCGCCTCGCTCTCCTTCGCAGATCCTGCAGAGCTCACCTCTGCGAAGGCAGCGATCGTGACAGCGTCCATCCTCTCGGGACTTGTCGGCTCGTTCGTGTTCAAGATCAGTGAAGACAGGAAGCAAGGAAACAGGACTTAAGCCGGATCCTTTAGCGTTATCGGCGCTTTTATAAGTAAAGGGGCTGTGAAGAAATGAATCCTCATTTCTTCACAGCCCCTTTTTACTTTGCTTTCATTTGGTTCA
>CAVBQN010000077.1:0-10151 GCA_963597545.1 Fusicatenibacter saccharivorans | reverse complement strand
ACACCTAGTATTCATCGTTTACGGCGTGGACTACCAGGGTATCTAATCCTGTTTGCTCCCCACGCTTTCGCGCCTCAGCGTCAGTTGTCGTCCAGAAAGTCGCCTTCGCCACCGGTGTTCTTCCTAATCTCTACGCATTTCACCGCTACACTAGGAATTCCACTTTCCTCTCCGATACTCCAGCCTCTCAGTTTCCATCCCATCACGGGGTTAAGCCCCGCACTTTTAAGATGGACTTAAGAAGCCGCCTGCGCGCGCTTTACGCCCAATAATTCCGGACAACGCTTGCCACCTACGTATTACCGCGGCTGCTGGCACGTAGTTAGCCGTGGCTTGCTATTCGGGTACCGTCACTTCAGCAGAGTATTCGTCTGCTGACCGTTCGTCCCCGATCACAGAGCTTTACAACCCGAAGGCCGTCATCACTCACGCGGCGTTGCTCCGTCAGGCTTTCGCCCATTGCGGAAGATTCCCCACTGCTGCCTCCCGTAGGAGTCTGGACCGTGTCTCAGTTCCAGTGTGGCCGTTCATCCTCTCAGACCGGCTACTGATCGTCGGCTTGGTGGGCCGTTACCTCACCAACTACCTAATCAGACGCAAACCCCTCTTCAGGCGATAGCTTACAAGTAGAGGCCACCCTTTCTTCCTAAAGTCATGCGACCTAAGGAACGTATTCGGTATTAGCAGTCGTTTCCGTCTGTTGTCCCCATCCTGAAGGCAGGTTGTTTACGTGTTACTCACCCGTTTGCCACTAGATTTGAAAGAAGCAAGCTTCCTTCTCCTCTCGTTCGACTTGCATGTGTTAAGCACGCCGCCAGCGTTCGTCCTGAGCCAGGATCAAACTCTCCATGATAGATCGTTCGTTTGGCTCGATTTATTTCTTGCCTTGCTCAAATTCATTGCTCGGTATTTCTACCTCGCACATCGGCTTGATTCGTTCGCTGTACTGTTCAGTTTTCAAAGAACCATCGCTCTTCAAGCGACTTGATCATCTTACCACATTCGTAGAGGTTTGTCAAATGATTTTTTGAAATCTTTTTCATCGCTCTTTCGAACTGGGCCGCTTCATCAGCGACGGGTATTATCTTACCATACTGCCCTTCTTGTGTCAACTGCTTTTTCATATTTTTTTGATAGGGCGTCTTACTGGCACTGCCTGCCCGCCGCAAGCGAAAAAGATTTCTTGCTCCGTTCGAAGTGACGACGGCAGAGCGGCTTCATGAAGCCGCTCTGCCGTCGAGATGAGTCTATATATATTATATATGCTATTTATATAGGCGCGGTGAAGCGGCATCGCATTTCTGCTCTCTTGCCTGAAAGCAGGGCCCGCAAGCCAGCTGCCCTGCCGGGCAGTTTTACGTCAATTATATATGTATACAATATATTCCCATACGCTTATTCCATGGAAATTGTGTAAAATAGTATACTTTTATTCCTCGTTTGTGCTATACTATACGCGTTATCGTTTCATTCATTCTTTTTAGTTGATACAAGTGAGGTATGTATTATGACTGGCATTCCGCTGCTCATTGTGTTCTGTCTGGCGATCATTTTGATGATCGTAGCGATCTCGAAGTTCCACATCCATCCGTTTCTCTCGCTGATGGGGACGTCGCTTGTTCTGGCGGTTGTCGTGGGACTGCCGCTGGAGAAGATCCCCGGCATCATTGGTTCGGGGTTCTCCGGTGTATTTTCCAGCATTGGTATCGTCATCATTTTAGGGGCGTTGATCGGGCTCATTCTGGAGAAGACGGGGGCTGCCATCCGCCTTGCGGATGTGGTGATCCGTTTCGTCGGTGAGAAGCATCCGCAGCTGGCGCTGATGCTGATGGGCTGGATCGTTTCCATTCCGGTCTTCTGCGACAGTGGCTTCGTCATTCTGAATCCGATCCGTAAGGCGCTGTGCCGCAAGCTCAAGGGCGCAAGCCCGGCGGGCATGGCCGTAGCTCTTTCCGCAGGTCTGTATGCGGCTCATGTATTCATCCCGCCGACACCTGGCCCGATCGCTGCAGCCGGCTCTCTGGGTCTGGCTGACCATCTGGCTGGCGTCATCCTCGCGGGTGTCATCGCTTCCGTACCGGCGCTGGCTGCTGCTTATATTTTCTCTTTATATATCGCAAAGAAGGATATCTCTGTCCACGCAGATGAGAAGGAGTCTCCGGATACGGAAAAAAGCTATGAGGAGCTGGTGGCCGGCTTCGGGAAACTGCCGGGTGCATTCTCCTCGTTCGCTCCGATCGTCATCCCTGTCATTCTGATGGCTCTGGGTTCTTTTGTTTCTATGATCGGTCTTCAGGGTTCTTCTGCCGTTCTCTGTAAATTCTTTGCTACGCCTATCATCGCGCTCACCGTCGGTCTGCTGCTGGCTGTGCGCCTGCTTGCCAGCACGCACACGATGAATCGTTTCGCAGCCATCACGGATGAGACGCTGAAAACGGTGGGGCCGATCCTTTTTGTCACGGCAGCGGGCGGCGTACTGGGCAAGGTCATCACGGCAGCCGGTTTCGTCGAATTCATGAAAGCCAATGCCGCTTTCCTTTCTTCGGTCGGCATTTTCTTCCCATTCCTGATCTCTGCCATCCTGAAGACGGCGCAGGGCAGCTCCACGGTCGCGATCACCACGACAGCGGGCATCATGGGCATGTACACGGACTCGGCTTCCATGATGTCTGCTCTGGGTCTGCAGTCTGAAATGGCTGCGCTTCTGACGGTCATGGCGATCGGCGCGGGCGCGATGACTGTCTCGCACGCCAATGACAGCTACTTCTGGGTCGTCACCAATTTCACCGGGCTTGATCCGCAGGATGGCTACCGGACACAGAGTATGATGACGCTCGTCGTCGGCATTGTTTCCATGGTCAGCATTTTCCTCGCTTCTCTTGTTCTACTGTAACCGGCAGGAGGGTCACGCATGAAAACCATCATTGCCATGGATTCTTTCAAGGGCTGTCTCTCGTCTCTGGATGCAGGAAATACGATCAAAGAGGCGATCCTTTCTCGCTATCCGTCTGACTCGGTCGAGGTCTTTCCGCTGGCAGACGGCGGGGAGGGGACGGTCGATGTGCTGACGGCGGGTCTTGGCGGAGACATCGTCCCCGTCACGGTGACAGGGCCTCTGGGGCAGCCGGTCGCAAGCCGCTATGGCTGGCTGCCGAAGAGCCACACGGCTATCATCGAGATGGCGGATGCCTCCGGACTGCCTCTTGTGCCGCCGGCTTTTAGAAATCCGATGAATACCACCACCTACGGCCTCGGCGAGCTCATCAGTGCCGCCTTGTCCCGTGGATCCCGCCACTTCATCATCGGCATCGGTGGAAGTGCGACGAATGATGCCGGCATCGGCATGCTGACGGCGCTGGGCTATCATTTCTATCAGGAAGATGGCAGCCGTGTCAAAGGCTACGGCCGTGATCTGGCGAAGATCGTGCGCATCGATGACAGCGAGGTATCTCCGCTCCTTCGGGAATGCCGCTTCGACATTGCCTGTGATGTGACGAATCCGCTCTGCGGCAGCGAGGGCTGTTCGCATGTCTTCGGTCCGCAGAAGGGCGCGACTCCCGAGATCGCCACCCGCATGGACGCTGACATCGCCCGCTTTGCCGCTCTCGCCGAACGCTTCACCGGAAATACAGCAGCTCTTATCCCCGGAGCAGGCGCCGCCGGAGGTCTTGGCTTCGCATTCCATACATTTCTAAATGGATCGCTGACGCCCGGGATCACGCTGGTCCTCGAAGCCATCCACATCGCTGATGCACTTCCATCCGCCGACCTTGTCATCACCGGCGAGGGACGAATGGATCATCAGACTGCGATGGGCAAGGCGCCTGTCGGCGTCGCACAGCTCGCCAAGCGTTGCGCGCCTTCCTGCCGCACCATCGCTCTCTGCGGCTGTGCGGCAGAAGAAGCCGCCTCTGTCAATGAGCATGGCATTGATGCCTATTTCCCCATCCTGCATGAGGCGATGGATGCGGAAGAGGCCATGCGGAAGGATGTCACGACGGCCAATCTCCGTCAGACGGTCACCCAAGTCCTGCGTCTGATCCATGATTGAGGGTTCAGGGTTTGCCCACGAGGCGTACTGCCCTTGATTGGGGATGAAAGTCTCTCTTGAATGAGAAATGGTAGTGCGGCGCATTTCGTCATCCTGAGCGGAGAAAAACGTCGTATGTTAAAAAAATGGCTTATCTGAAACAGGAGAACTGAGTCGAAGGATCTAAGCGCCGCGGAAATTTGAAATTAGCGATTTTCTCGTATCACCAACCTAATCCCTAGCTACTAATTCCTAGTCACCAGTCACTAGCCACTCATCCCTGCTTTCAAACTTGTGGTGGCGACTTCGCCGCAAGTCTATATGGGGCGATGCCCGAAGGTTTCCTGGGTAGCAGGTTTCCCGTTTCGAAATTCCAAACATCGACCGCCTGACCGCGAATGACAAAGATTTCTCGCTTCGCTCGAAATGACGATACGAGAGTCTCCCAGTCTCTTAGTCTTCTAATCCCTAGTCACCAGTCCCTACGCAAAGGAGCACATCAAATGGATTTCAATGAACTATGCATCGGCTGCCGGACGTACCGCAGATTCCAGCCAAAAGAGATCGATGCGGGCATTCTGGATGAACTCATGGACAATGTCCGCATCGCAAACAGTGCGATGAATGCCCAGGTGCTGCGCTACGTGCTGGTCAGAGAGCCTTCTCTCACCGCCGCCATGCAACCTTTGATCCATTGGGCGGGAACGCTCCCGCCGGAGCTTGGCACGCCGAAGGCAGGCGAAACGCCCGTGGCTTTTGTCCTCATCTGCAAAGAGGGCCGCGGAAATCCGTGGGACGATATCGACGTGGGCATCGCTGCACGGACGATCACGCTGAATGCGTATGCACACGGCATCGGCTCAGCCATGCTGGGCGCAGTGGAATTCCCAAAGGTGAAGGAGCTTCTTTCGCTTCCAGCGGACTGGAATCCGCGCCTTCTCATCGCCCTCGGTTATCCGGGATGCGAGAGCCATATCGTGGACGTGCCTGAAAACGGCTCGATCAAGTACTTCCTCGATGAGAAAAAGGACTACTGCGTACCGAAGCGTCAGCTGTCTGATATTTGTATCAAGAAATGATGCACGCAAAAAGCCTGCCCGACAGGGGCAGGCTTTTCGTTTATTCGCCGATATGAACGTGAGCCGAACGCTGAAATAAGAAAGGGTACGGAGGCTGTGGGCTCTGTATCTCGTAGTGGAAATGGGTGCAAAATAGCTTGCCATTATTCCTTTTGTGATATATAATATATAGCGAAAGGAATAATTCTATGGAAATCAAATTTTACGAAGATACGGCTGGACGTGTTCCGGTCATAGAGTTCTTGGATAGCCTTGACATAAAAATGCGGCAGAAAATGCTTCGTTCTATTCAGGCTTTGCAGGATATGGGCATTTCCCTTCGAATGCCGTTATCAAAGTCATTGGACGATGGCATCTTTGAGCTTCGCGCCAAGACGGGAACAAATATCAGCCGCGTGATGTATTTCTTCGTCGTTGGTGACAGAGCGGTTCTGACTCATGGGTTTATCAAGAAAACGCAGAAAACGCCGCCGCGGGAAATAAAACGCGCCAAGAAAATACGCGATGATTACATAGAGAGATTCGGACGGAGGTGAGCCAAATGGATGATTTCGATAAATACCTCAAGAAGCAGATGGATGATCCAGAATTCAAGAAAGAGTGGGACAACAGCGAATTGGAATATCAACTCATGATGATGGTGCTGAAGGCTAGAAATGAGCAAAACTTAACACAGTCTGACTTGGCAGAACGTACAGGACTTCGGCAGTCAAACATCAGCCGGATTGAAAAAGGGCAGGCGATGCCATCAATTAAGACACTGTCTAAGATAGCTCATGGGCTTGGGAAACAGCTTCAAATCAAATTTGTGTGATAAAAAATAGGGACTTTCTTGCAACAAGAAGGTCCCTATTTTATTGCACAAATAGCAAAAATATCTTTCTTTTAGCTCGAGTGATATGATCCCCCTAAAGCAGGGAAGGTAAATAACCAACTGCTTTAGGGGGATTTTTTTCATGCGCTCCGACAGAGAAGCAGCGGGAAAGGCAGATGTCTGGTCAGCTCCTTCCTCCATGGTCTGTGGCTCTCATCCCGGATCACCCGATCTCAAACACCACGGTGACACGACTCTGGAGCTTCGTGTCTCCGGGGGAAAGCGGGGTCGATTCTTTGGCATCTGCTGCCGCGCCTGCCATCATGCGTACATTCATCGCGCGGTACGGGGTGACATCGGCACTGTCTTCATTGACAGAGATCACATTCACGACCGAGCGGCCCAGCGTGCCTGCTATGATCTGTGCCTTGCGAAGCGCAGCGGCAGTCGCCTGCCGCAGGGCTTCCTCCTTGTACTCCTGCGTCTTGCTCACGGAGAAATCCACGGAGTCGATGCGGTTCGCTCCGGCTTCTACGGCAGCATCCATGACGGCGGCCGTTTTATCCAGACGGCTCACCACGACCTTCATGGAATTCGTGCATTTATATTTCTTCGACTTCACGCGGCCCTTATCATCATAGATATTCTGCGGATACACATTGTAATTCTGCGTCTCGATCCTTGACGCATCTGCACCGGCGGCAATGACGGCATTCCGCACATCGGTCATGATCTGGGCATTCTCACGAGCCGCATTCTTCACCTGCGCCGACTCTGTCTCCACAGAAAGGTAGATGGCAGCGGTGTCACTCTTTGCCGTGACCTCTGCGCTCCCCGATACGGTGAGGCTCCTGCGCGGCAGCTCCTCGGCCTGAACTGACATAGACGAGAAAAGCAGCATCCCGGCTGCTGCGATGGCGATCCATTTCTTCTGCATAGGTCTTCCTCCTTTGAAATTGACTAACGGTCATTTTCTTCATTATAGGGAAAGCAACCAAGTTTGTCAAATGGAAGGGAACGGGTTCAGGGTTCGTCCCTGGGGCGTATCACCCTTTGATTGCGGATGAAAGCTTCGCTTGAATGAGAAATTAGAAATGGTGGTACGGCGCATTTCGTCATCCTGAGCGGAGAAAAACGTCGTATGTTAAGGAAACGCTGATTCAATCGCAGAATCAGTGTTTCCTTAAAAATAGCTTATCTGAAATAGGAGAACTGAGTCGAAGGATCTAAGCGCCGCAAAGGTTTGAAACTGGCGGTTTTCTCGTATCGCAAACCTAATCCCTAGCCACTAATCCCTAGCTACCAGTCACCAGTCACCAACCACTCCTGATTCCACATCCTCCTCATCCATCACACGCACGCCCGCCCTGCGCAGCGCCTTCGCAAGGAGCCCTTGGCCCTTGATCTTTTTCCCGCTGAATGTGCCGTCATAGATCTCATGAACCCCGCAGGTGGGACTTTTCGCCTTGAGGATCGCACACTCGATCTCTTCCCCCGCAAGCGCTTCCAGTGTCCGTGCGACACCGGCGCGATACACGGCATCCAGATCCTTCCCTTCGCAGGAGATCACACGTCCCTCGCGAAGCTCCACCGGCGGCCGCGGGACCGGCATACCGGCGGCGACCTCCGGGCAGACAGGGATCACCTCTCGCCCCTTCACATAGGAGAGTACAGCTTCATTCCGATTGTTTCCGCCGCTGTACTTGCAGTTTCGCCCCAAAAGGCAGGCGCTGACGATGATCTTCTTCATAAAGACTCCTTTGGTAAACAGGTTCTATGGGTTCAACGGGTTCTAGTGGCAACTTCGCTGCCATTTGAGATCATGGTATTCTCGTATCCCCAGCCCCGAAGGGGCGGATAGGGCACTGGCGGTATGAAAGAGAGCGGGGAAATGCGGAGAGGTGCGTCGTTTATCGGACTGCAAGAAAGATTTCTCGCTTCGCTCGAAATGACGATACGAGAACGTCTGATGTCTCCTGGTCTCTTAGTCCCCAATCCCTAGCTACCAGTCATAAAAAAGCGGCGTCATACGAACAGTGCGCCGCTTTGCTTCATTCCATCCCCGTCGCTCCCAGCATGACGGCGAGATCGTAGAGATCTCTGCGGAATGGTTCTTTCTCTTTTTTGGCCTCTTCGTAGGAAAGAATGCGCACGCGGCCTCTGTGCATACCAATGAGCGCTCCGGTCTCTCCCCGAAGGAGCGCGGTCACCGCACACGCGCCCAAGACGGAGCCGAGCTGGCAGTCTCTGGCCGTCGGCTGGCCGCCGCGCTGGATGAAGCCGAGCGTGGTCGTACAGACGTCGATCTTTGTATGCTCTTTCAGCCAGTCCCCCAGCGAGCGGGCATCGTCCGCGCCTTCCGCACAGATGATGATGCTGTTCGTCCGTCCCAGCTTCATCTGCGCCTCGAGGCTCCGTGCCAGCGTCTCCCGTTCAAAGGGTACCTCCGGCACCAAGATGTACTCTGCTCCACAGGCAAGGCCCGCATCGAGTGCGATGTGTCCCGCAAAACGTCCCATAACCTCCACAATGGCAGCACGTTCGTGGGCAGACGCACTGTCGCGGATGCGGCTCACGGCAGAAACGACCACGTTCACCGCCGTATCATGACCGATGGTCTCATCCGTCCCATGCATGTCGTTATCAATGGTACCCGGTACCGTCACTGTCGGGATGCCGAGGTGCGTCAAAACCTCTGCCCCCTGCACAGAACCGTCGCCGCCGATGACAACGAGCCCGTCGATGCCGTGCTTCCTTAAAATATCCGCCGCTTGGATCTGATTCTTCCGTTCAAAGAAAGCCTGACAGCGCGCTGTGCGCAGCATCGTCCCGCCGCGCAGCACGATCCCGCCCACAGACGCCGAAGTCATCGGCGTGATGTCTTCATCCAGAAGTCCTGCATAGCCACGCTCAATGCCATATATCTCGGCGTCCATGGCAAGTGCCGTCCGGACAACGCTTCTCACAGCTGCATTCATGCCCTGTGCATCACCACCGCTGGTCAGTACAGCCAGTCGTTTCATAATAGTTGCCTCCTCATAGATAAGAAATCAGGAATGGAAGCTGCGCCCTTTATCACAATCTCCGCTCAGCGAACTCCACATGATGTTGGTCCAGATAGCGGGCGATCAGGATCGCGGTCTGCTCCGGGTGGCAGTTGGTCGTATTGATGACCACATCCACACGGTCGCGCCACTTCGCCCATTTCCGCAGCATCTGCCGCACGTAGCCATCCACGTCGGAATAGTCCATGGTCGGACGCTTGCCGATGCGGCGGCGCACCCGCTCTGCGAGGCGGTACGGCTTCGCATAGAGCAGCACCATCACGCCATGCTCCGCAAGGAGGTGAAATTTCTCTTCCGTCATGGGGTAATTGCCCCCCATCGCGATCACCGCTTCATGGTAGTAACGGACGCGGCTGATCACCTGCATTTCCTTTTCCGCGAAGGCCTCTGCCCCCGCATCGCGATAGAAGTCGGCGATCTTCATCCCCGTATCCCGCTCCATCATGCGGTCTGTGTCCGCAAGCTGCCAATCCAGTCCATCGGCCAGGATCTTCGCCGCTCTGCTTTTACCGGTCCCCATCGGACCGATCAGTACGATATTTCTCTTCTTCATAGGTACCTCGGCTTTGAAATGCAGTGATCTCGATCGCAAAGGACAAGACCGTCCCTTCCCGTTTCAATCGAACGAGCTTCACCGCATTCCACACTTCTTTGCTTTTTATTATATCAAAGCCGCGGACAATTTGTGAAAAACTGCCAGTGCCAACTACATGAATTTTATGAAAATTTCCATCCTTTTCCTCTGAGATCTCTTCCACGGAGACGCCTGCCTCCTCGAGCAGCTTCCCATAGACCGAAGCCGGTGCCTTTTGAAAGAGCGACGAAAGGAGATCCAGACGCGCCGCATCCCGCTCTGCGTGCCGATACGACAGCAGGAGCTGATTCTCCGCGGCCATCCCTTCCGCCCTCTCCCGCAGCTGCCCCGCCTCCCGGAAAAGAAGACCGCCGGACAAAAGGAGCAGCAGCGCCAAAAGCCCATACATCAGTGCGTACTTCGGATCATGCAGAAATCGGGATGCCATGGCGTCTCCTTTCGTTTCAGGGTTCAAGGGTTCAACAGATTCTACGGGTTCTATGGGTTCTACGGAGGTAGTGGCGGTATGAAAGAGAGTGGGAAGGAGCGTCTCAAGTCGACGATTTACGAAAGCACCCTATCCACCGCT
>CAVBQN010000076.1:0-10167 GCA_963597545.1 Fusicatenibacter saccharivorans | reverse complement strand
ACTGGTAGCTAGGGATTAGTGGCTAGGGATTAGGTTTGCGATACGAGAAAACCGCTAGTTTCAAACCTCCGCGGCGCTTCCATATTTTTATGCGCCGCACCACCACCGCCCTCCCCTCTGAACCTGTTGAACCCGCTTCCCCTCTTTCGCACGTAATCAAAGGGCAGCACGCCCCACGGGCTAAGGAAACGCTGATTCAATCGCAGAGTCAGCTTTTACAAGAATTTTTATGCATATCTTCGTCATAGCCTTCCTTAAATAGCTCGTCTGCGATGGAATCAGTGTTTCGCCAGCTTTTCCACCATATCATTGCGTCCCAAAAAGGTGAGACCGTAAATATATGCGCCCTGGTCGATGAGGTGGGAAATCGTGGAATCATAAGCGGCCAGCACAGCGAGGTCTAGGTCTTTCTCTGCGAGACTGCGCAGGTTTTCAACGCCGGGAAAATCGCGGTTTGGCTCGATATAGTCAGCGAGGAATACGATCTTTTCGAGAAGCGTCATGCCGACGCGCCCTGTCGTGTGATAATAGATGGCTCCCCGGATTTCTTCATCGTCGATGCCAAAGGCTGTCTTCGCAAGGACGCTCCCTGCCGGGCCATGCAGCAGCGCACGACTCTTCAGCATATGCTCCGCGTCGTCAAATGTCAGATGTGCTTTCTTCACGACATGCTGCATTTCAGAGAGCGTCATCTCCTTCGCGCAGTCATGGATCCAGCCGGCAAGGTATGCCTTTTCTTCCGATGCCCCATACAGATGCGCCAAATGACGGGCCATCTCTGCGACTCCCGCCGAATGACGGAACCGCTTCGGCGACAATGTCTTTTCCAGTTCTTTTTCTATTTTTTCCAGTTTCATAACAGCCTCAGTAGGTGGTGGTGTTTCCCGCGCCTCATTCATACAATTTATTGCTACGGATCATATCGATCACCGCATCCGGGATCAGATAGCGCACGGATCTCTTCTCTGCGATCCAATCTCGGAGGATCGTAGAGGAGATCGCCAGCTCCGGGGTCTTTAGGAAATGGATCTTTTTCCTCCCCAGTTCCCCAAAGTAATCGATGGACTTCTGTATCTCAATTTCATTCCCCGGGCGGCTCGCGCAGATGAAATGACAGGCAGAAAGAAGCTCCCTGTTGTATTTCCACGTCGGCAGATCCGCCACGGCATCGGTGCCGCAGATGAAGTAGAATTCATAATCATCGCCAAACTCGCGCTGGAGGATACGGATGGTATCCACCGTATAGGAAGGACCTTGGCGGTCACGCTCAATGGGTGAGATCATGAAATGCCCATTCCCTTCGATGGCCTTTTCCACCATCGCATAGCGGATATTCTTGTCAATATGGTGCATATCCTTATTCGGTGTATCACCGGAAGGAATGAAAAGGACTTTGCGCAGCGAAAACTCCTGCCATGCCGCTTCTGCGATCACCAAATGTCCTACATGAATGGGATTAAAAGAGCCGCCAAAAATACCTATCCGTTCAGCCATAGATACAGCACCATTTCGCACACTAAAATACAGACTGCCCAAAAAGCCAAAAGCTGCAGGATATGGGACAGTTCAAATCTCCCCTTCGGATGGCGGGTATAGTAGTACGCCATCCAGTATAATTTTTCTGAAAATTTCATTTTGTCTGCCAGCAGAAATCGCATAACTCCCTAGGGAAACACTCCACAAGACCGGTGATCCCCTTTATCTCATCACCAAGAGATTGTCTCTGTGGATGACCGTATCATAGGGCGCTGCCATGCCGAGAGCCTCGGAAAGCCCTTCGGTGCGATGTCCCATGATCTTCTGTACATCCTCACTGCTGTAGTGGGAAATGCCGCGGGCCAGTTCTTGATCCTCAAAGTACACGGCAACCGTATCCCCATCACTGAAAGCACCTTCTACATCGATGATACCGACAGGAAGAAGTGAAGAGCCCTTCTCAAGGAGCGCCTTTCTGCACCCCTCATCGACGAAGATCTTGCCTTTGACCGCCGTACCGATGATGATATCCCGCTTCTTCAGCTGCGGATGCACATTTTCACCGCGGAAGAGTGTTCCGATCTCCTCCCCATCCATGATGCGCAGCAGGACTTCCTTCTCATCGCTTTTCGCAATGATCATATCAATGCCAGAATGCACGCAGATCTCCGCTGCCTGGATCTTCGTATACATGCCGCCCGTACCGCGCGCTGTACCCGCGCCGCCGGCAATGGCAAAAAGCTCGCGGGAGAAGGCGGGGACTTCATGGATCAGCTCTGCATCCGGATGACTCTTCGGATCCTTCGTATACAGGCCCTGAATGTCGGAAAGAATAATCAAAAGGTCGGCTTCGGCCACGCTGGCGACGATGGCAGACAGCGTGTCATTGTCGCCGATCTTGATCTCATCTGCGGATACCGCATCATTTTCATTCACGATCGGGATCGCTCCAAGTTCAAGAAGTGCCTGAATGGTACCTCGCATGTAGAGATAGCGCTTCGAATTCACCGCATCGCCTTTCGTGAAAAGGAGCTGTCCAACGGTCTGCCCGTATTCATGGAAGAGATGCTCATATGTATTCATGAGCGCGCCCTGCCCCACGGCCGCCGCTGCCTGTTTGTAGGGCAGGAAATCCGGCTTCTTATGAAATCCCAGCATGGGCAGTCCCACGCCGATCGCCCCCGAAGTGACGAGTACCACATCAAGACCGCGGTTCTTGAGGTCAGCAAGCTGCCGCGTCAGATGATCCAGGTAGCGGAAATTCACTTTCCCATTCTCATAGGTGATCGAGCTGGTACCGACCTTCACGACCACACGCTTTTTTTTCAGAATCGCTTCGCGATCTCCGGTCTTAAGGTAATTCATAGTGTGACTTCTTTTCTTTTTTCTTGAAAAGAACACAGTTTCTGCCGATGATCTGCACGATCTCACAGGAGAGATGCCCTGCAAGGTAGAGAGCGGTGCTCTTGATATCTTCGTCCGAATTCTGATTGATCTTCACTTTGATCAGTTCGCGTGCCGTCAAGACGTCATCCACACTCTGGATGACCGTCTCACTCATGCCATCTTTACCGATCTGCACGACCGCCGACAGCTGCACGGCAAGAGCTTTTAAGTATTGTTTCTGTTTTCCTGTAAGCATGGAAAAAACTCCTTGGTTAAAATGATTTATGGGTTTATGGTTCTGGGTTAGCCTCTGGGGCGTAACGCCTTTTGATTGCGCTCGAAAGAGGGGGCGTGGGTTCTATGGGTTCAAAAGGGGCTGGTGCGGCGCATAACAATCAGAAGCGCCGCGGAGTATAGATGGCGGCGATGCCCGAAGATCTCTTGATGACAGGCTTCCCGTTTGGGGTTTCCACACATCAACCACTCGGCCGCGAATAACAAAGATTTCTCGCTTCGCTCGAAATGACGATACGAGAGGCTGATGTCTCCTAGTCTTCTAGTCTCCCCGTCACCGGCTATTCCTCTTCACTATGATTCTCCGACCAGGTGAATTCTACGCCGTACAGATTGACCGTATCGCCTTCTTGGCAGCCTGCCTTGCGGAGGAGCTTGTCAAGGCCCATGAATCTCCAAGCTCTGTCGAAGCGGCGCATGGAAACATAGTCCTCGAAGTCGGTCATGCCGACCAGCTTTTCCACGCGCTTGCCCTTGATATAGTACACATCATTCTTGCACTCGATCTCGAATTCCTGCTTGTTCGCTTCATATACAATGGCCTTTTCCGGAGATTCGAAGGATACATCGGGGATCTCCTGCAGAAGCTTCCACACGGCTTCCATGAGCGGACGAGTGCCTTCTCCGGAAAGCGTGCAGATGGGATAGAAGTCATAGCCTTCCTTCTCGATGGCCTCCTTCAGCTCTTCCAGCTTCTTCGGGTCATCGATGAGATCGGTCTTATTCGCTGCGACGATCTGCTTCTTCTGACGAAGCTCCGGGCTGTACAGCTCGAGCTCATTATTAATGATATGGAAATCATTCAATGGATCGCGGCCTTCGCTGCCCGCCGCATCAAGCACATGGATGAGGACCTTCGTACGCTCTACATGGCGGAGAAATTCGTCCCCAAGACCGGTCCCCTGACTTGCGCCTTCGATCAGGCCCGGGATATCTGCCATGACGAAGCTTCTCTCATAGTCCAGATTCACCACACCGAGGATCGGATTCAGCGTCGTGAAATGGTACGCCGCCACTTCCGGCTTCGCACCGGATACCTTGCGGATGAGAGAGGATTTCCCTACGCTCGGGAATCCCAGAAGACCGACATCCGCCAGCACCTTCAGCTCGAGGCGCAGTTCCTTTTCTTCACCCGGCTCGCCTTTTTCCGCATAAAGAGGCGCACGGACAGCCGATGTCGCGAAATGGGAATTTCCGCGGCCACCATGCCCGCCTTTGACGATGAGGGCTTCCTGTCCATTCTGCGTCATATCCGCCAGAAGTTCGCCGGTCTTATTGTCATAGACCATCGTTCCGAGCGGCACCTCGACGAAGACGTCCTCTGCATTTTTGCCGAACATTTCTTTGGCGCCGCCGTTGGCACCGGCTTTGGCTGCGAATTTTCTATGACGGCGGAAATTGATCAGCGTATTCAGGTCGCTATTCGCTTTGATGAAGACCGAGCCGCCCTTGCCCCCATCACCGCCCGACGGGCCGCCGCGCGGTACATACTTCTCACGGCGGAAGGAAACCATCCCGTCCCCGCCCGCACCGGAGACTACAATAATCTTTGCTCTATCGATAAACATGGAGTACCTCGTTTGAGAAATAGAAGGAATGCGCAAGAGCCCGGCTGCGATGCGAGAATACCGTATTCCCCGCTCTCTCCCGGAGCGCCTCACGCTTTCCATCTGTACATAAAAATTCTATTTTATTATACAGCGAAATGGCGATTCTGTCATCCAAATGCCATGGTATAGTTGCGAGAAGCCTGCTCGCCCCCCAATCAAAAAAACGGTTCTCCTTTCGAAGAACCGTTTGCCGATTTCCTGCTATCTCACACTCTTCACCTTCATGCGGCGTTCAAGCACGCGCAGGCACATGGAAACGAAGAAGGTCATGATGAAGTAGTAGATCGCTACGATGACGAGCGGTGGGAATGGCTGGAAGCTGATGCCCTGAATGGTGGTCGCCGTATACATCAGATCGGCCATACCGATGACAGAGACCTGAGAGGACTCTTTGATGAGGGTGACGAATTCATTCCCGATAACGGGCAGGATGTTGCGGATCGCCTGCGGGATGATGATGCGCACCATAGACTCCCACTTCGAGAAACCAAGCGACATCGCGCCTTCAAGCTGTCCCTTCGGGATGGACTGGATACCGGAGCGGACGATCTCACACTCATACGCACCGGAATTCAGGATCAGTGCAAGGACACCGGCGGAAAGTCTTTCAAAGTCGACGCCCATGATCTGGAAGCTGGGGAAATGGATGCCGAGGAACGGCAGCCCGAAAAACACGAGAGAGATCTGTACCAGGACCGGCGTACCGCGGATGACTTCTACATAGGCCGTCGAGATCCACTGGAGGACCTTGATGCCCGAGATCTTCATGAATGCCAGAATGATCCCGAGAAGAAGACCAAAGAAGCAGGACAGAAGAGAAATAATGATGGTGATCTTCACACCTGACATGAAAATGTCATTATATTTGACAGCTGTATCTAATACCATATCCATAATCGCATCATCTCCTTAAATATCAGCATGGAGCAGACGCTTCAGGAATGTCTGCGTCCGTTCTTCCTGTGGATGTGTGAAGATATCTTCGGGATTTCCTTCCTCCACGATATAGCCCTTATCCATGAAAATGACGTGATTGGAAACGCTTCTGGCAAACTGCATCTCGTGCGTGACGACGGCCATGGTCATGCCGGCTAAGGCGACTTCCTTCATGACGGTCAGTACATCGCCGACAAGCTCGGGATCAAGCGCAGAAGTCGGTTCATCGAAGAGCAGCATCTTCGGCTTCATCGCAAGCGCTCTGGCGATAGCGACACGTTGCTGCTGCCCGCCGGAAAGCTCACCCGGATAATAATCCGCACGCTCGGCAAGACCTACGCGGGAGAGAAGCTCCATCGCTTCCTCTTTCGCTTCCGCTTTCGGCAGCTTCTTGATATGTACCGGCGCATACATGACATTCTCTACCGCGGAGAACATCGGGAACAGGTTGAACGACTGGAAAACCATGCCGACATCGCGGCGCAGCATCTTCACATCGGTCTTTTCATTGACCTTCTTCCCTTCGAACCACAGCTCGCCTCCGGTCGGCGTTTCCAGCAGATTCAGGCAACGCAGGAAGGTACTCTTCCCGCTCCCGGACGGACCGATAATGGTACACACTTCTCCGTTCTCGATCTTCATATTGATATCTCTCAGTACTTCGACCTTGCCGAACGATTTCTGCAAATGTTTGACTTCATAAATGACTTTTTTATCTGACATAGTCCTCACACCCTTCTTATTTATACAAGATAGTAGCATAAGTATACAGGTATGTCAATAAAAATTGGGGCCTCAGCTCCAAAAGGCGCAAAGGGGCGTCGTACTTCGCCTCCCGGAATCATGCCCCCCCGCCCCGCAAAAATGATAGAAGGCGGGCAGAGCCTAGCTATACATATATATAAGATCGGTATTCACCCCGTAGCCCTTCCTCCTCATCCCTGCCTTCCCCAAGGAGGGAAGGCCTATGGTACACGGGAAGCCTCCGCAAGACCCTAAGCGCTTCTACGCATTTCCATTTTAGCTATGTCTAAACTCATCACCCCTGCCCTCCTACTTGAAATATTAAAGTGTTTCTCATGCTCCATTTACGGTGTCTTTGGAGAATGCTAAAATAACACCATAGAATGATACCAGTCAGGAAGCAACGCTTCCATTCCAGATAAGGAGACATACCATGGAAAAACACGATGAAAAGCATGTACATCACTGCGGATGCGGCCACTGCCATCAGGCACAGGAAGCCGTCCATCGCACCGAAGAGCATGCACACCACGAGGAAGATGAAGAAAATCACGACTGCGCCTGCGGGCATGACCATGACCACGAAGGCCACCCCCATGAGCACGAATGCGCCTGCGGCCATGACCATGACCACGAAGGTCACTCCCACGAGCACGGATGCACCTGCGGGCATGACCATGACCACGAAGGCCACTCCCACGAGCACGAATGCGCTTGCGGGCATGACCATGACCACGAAGGCCACTCCCATGAGCACGGATGCGCCTGTGGGCATGACCATGACCACGAAAGCCACTCCCATGAGCACGGATGCGCCTGTGGGCATGACCATGACCACGAAAGCCACTCCCATGAGCATGATGGCTGCGGCTGTGGCTGCTGCGAAGAGATCCCGGAAGAGCGTCATGACCACTCAAATGACCCTGAAATGGCAAAATACAAGGACAATGAGATCGATGTCATGGAGAGCGATGCCGACATTGCGATCGATGAAAGACGCGCCTTCGGGCATTTCCATGACAAAGGCGTCCACCATCACGACGGGCACAAGAATGACTGCCACTGCCATGAATGCATCGATGAAGAAGACTGCGACTACTGCGGCAAAAACCTTGCCTCCTGCCAGTGCGATTTCTTAGGAAAGGAATACAAGCGCGGCCTCTATCACATGGAGCATCTCGACTGCATGGAATGCGCTGCGAAAATGGAAGGCAAGATCCGCGAAATGCCATCCGTCTTCTTCGCCTCGATCTCCTTCACGAAGAAAGAGCTCCGCGTCATTTCCAAAGAAAATCCGGACAGCCTCATCCCGCAGCTGCTCTCCGTCTGCCGCACCGTCGATGAAAATATCGGCATCGTACCGCCCTCTGACAAGGGCGATTTCAAGACAGAGATCTATGAGATCCCCACCCTCGACTGTGCAGCCTGCGCCGTCAAGCTCGAAAAGCTCGTGAACTGCCAGCCCGGCGTCCTCTCCGCCTCGATCTCCTTCGCCGCCAAGACGATGAAACTCACCGCCAAAGACCCGGACAGCCTCATCCCCGAGCTGACCAGAAAATGCAATGAAGTCGAAAGTCCGACCGAGATCCGAAAGAAACAGCGCCCGACCAAAGCGCAGAAAAAGTCAGCAACAAAAAAAGAAGCATCCTTCCTTGAACGCCTGAAAAGCGAAAAAAGCCAGCTCACCATCGGCGGCCTCCTCTTCGTCATCGGCATGTTGATGCACTACCAGCCGGCCGGCCTCTTCGCAGGACTTGCCTCCATCGGAGACTATTTCTTCTTCGTCTCCTACCTCATCTTAGGCGGCCCCATCGTCTACACCGCTCTCAAAAACATCACCCATGGGGAATTCTTCGACGAGACCTTCCTCATGACCGTTGCGACCGTCGGCGCCTTCGCGATCCACGAATACCCGGAAGCTGTCGGCGTCATGCTCTTCTACCGCATCGGTGAATATTTCCAGGACCTCGCTGCCGACCGCAGCCGCGACCAGATCATGGACGCCGTCGACCTGCGCCCGGAAGTCGTCCAGCGTGTGACCGCAAGCGGCACCGAGACCATCCCGGCCGAAGAAGCCGAAGTCGGCGATATCCTTCTCATCCGCCCCGGCGACCGCATCCCGCTTGACGGCATCATTTCCGAAGGCGAGACCCAGATCGACACCTCCGCCGTCACCGGTGAACCGAAGCCTGTCCTCGCAGCCGTCGGCGACCCCGTAGACTCCGGCTGCGTCAATATGACCGGCACCATCCGCATCCAAGTCGAAAAAGTCCTCGCAGAATCCATGGTCACCCGTATCCTCGACTCCGTCGAGAATGCCGTCGCCAGCAAGCCAAAGATCGACCGTTTCATCACCCGCTTCTCCCGCGTGTACACCCCGATCGTCGTCTTCGTCGCGATCGCCGTCGCAGTCCTCCCGCCGCTCCTCTTCGGCGCCGACTGGGATAAATGCATCTACACCGCTCTCACCTTCCTCGTCATCAGCTGCCCCTGCGCGCTCGTCATCTCCGTCCCGCTCTCCTTCTTTGCCGGCATCGGCGCCGCATCGAAAGAAGGCATCCTCTTCAAGGGCGGCACCGTCATGGAAGCCCTCTCGAATACCAAAGCCGCTGTCCTCGATAAGACCGGCACTCTGACCGAAGGAAAATTCAAAGTCAGAAGCATCGTGAAGACCGCTGACAAGAGCGAAGACGAGATCCTTGCCCTCGCAGCTGCCGGTGAGATCTACTCCACCCACCCCATCGCCCAGTCCATCGTGACCTGCGCGAATGAAAAAGGTCTCTCTCTTCCCAAACTCACCTCCATGCAGGAAATCGCCGGACACGGCGTCAAAGCAAACCTGAACGGCGAAGACATCTATATCGGAAATGAAAAACTCCTCGCCCTTTCCGGCATCTCTATCCCATCCCTTCCGGAAAACAAAGAAGTCGGCACCGACGTCTACGTCGCCAAAGGCAAGACCCTCCTCGGCCGCATCACCATTTCCGATGCCATCAAGTCCGACACCATCGAAGGCATCCAAGACCTGAAAACCCTCTCCATCACCCCTGTCATGCTGACCGGGGATAATGAAAAGAGTGCAAAAGCCATTGGCAGCCTCGTCGGCATCGAGAACATCCACGCCGGCCTCCTTCCGGAAGACAAGCTCTCTGAAATGCAGAAAGTCAGAAAAGAGATCGGCTCCGTCCTCTTCGTAGGCGACGGCATCAATGACGCTCCTGTCCTCGCCGGTGCTGATGTAGGCGCCGCTATGGGCAGCGGAGCAGATGCTGCCATCGAAGCCGCTGACGTCGTCTTCCTGAATTCGAATGTCGACGCCATCTCCAAAGCTGTCCGCGTGGCCAGAAAAGTCATCAAGACCGCTTGGGAAAATGTCGCCTTCGCCCTCATCGTGAAGATCGCCGTCATGATCATGGGCCTCTTAGGCTATGCCAATATGTGGGTCGCCGTCTTCGCAGATACCGGCGTCACCATCCTCTGTATCCTCTATGCTGTAAGACTGCTGCGCGTGAAATTCTGATACCTTGATATATCAATGAAAAAAGGGGCTGTGAAGAAATGAATCCTCATTTCTTCACAGCCCCTTTTTACTTTGCTTTCATTTGGTTCAGGGTTCAAGGCTCTCGTGGCGGCTTCGCCGCGATCCTTCGACTCAGGTCGCAGCTGTTCTGGCATTCGTTATCTCACATATGACGTTTCTCGCCGCTCAGGATGACGAAAC
>CAVBQN010000075.1:0-10232 GCA_963597545.1 Fusicatenibacter saccharivorans | reverse complement strand
CTCCTATGAGAGCTGCAAGTCCCCCGCGGCAGATGGAACGCGAAAATGAGATGAATCGTTATTTCACATCGCCTTTTTGGGGGGCCTGACATGAGGGATGATTCAGCCATCAAAAGGGGGAAAGAGAATAAATCAAAAAAAGTTATTGACTATTTGACTATTTGATGTATAATAGATTACAGAAATAAGGTAAGAGGTCAAGTGGAAAGCGGTGAGTGATATGAATAGCACGATGCTATCTGATAAAATAGAAAATTTCATTCTGGATCTGATGGATAAGCAAAATACAGACCAGCTGCTGCTAAAGCGCAAGGAGGTGGCCGACCGGCTCGCGTGTGCGCCTTCACAGGTGACGTATGTGATCAATACGAGATTCTCCGCCAATGATCGATTCATTGTCGAGTCACGACGGGGGAGCGGTGGATATATCAAGATCTCCCTGCGTCCTGTCGAGCGTGGGGAGGTGCCGGACTACTACCATCGGTTGAAGGAGGCAGCGAGCCAGTACCAGAATGAAAAGTCAAATCATCAAACAAAAGACAAACCAGTATCTCAGGAGGAGATAGAAAATGGCCTTCGGGGATATTTCCAGATGCTTTTGAATTACGACATCATTTCCGAGCGTGAGTATCGGCTGATGTATGCGATGACGCACACGATGCTGGAGTATTGTCCGGAAGGACACCGAAAGGAAGCCGGACGGACGATGATCCATCGCATCGAGTGGGCGCTGAAAGGAGAATAAATATGCTTTGTGAACGCTGTCATGCACATCCTGCCACCGTTCATATGGTGCAGGTGGTGAACGGACATAGAAAAGAGGAGCATCTCTGCAGTGAGTGCGCAGAGAAAGAGCATGTTTTCCAGAAGGAGCAGAGCTTCTTTGGACATGGATTCTTTGACAGTCCGCTGGATCATTTCTTCGGCGGATCGATGCTTGGGCATCTCTTAGAAGACCCCTTCGGGACCCGCACGCTGGAAGATCAGGGCGGCGGACAATTCATCGAAGTCAGCCCGGAAAAGCTGCCGGAGAATGAAGACGGCTACAACCGCTTCAAAGAGTCCATCCGCCCGTCGTTCCAGAAAGGGAAGAATGAAATTCCCGTCAATGAACCGAAGGCCAAAGAAAAGGCGGATGCTCTGGCGGAGAGCGAGGAGCTGCAAGCCTTAAGAAAGGAGCTCAAGAGCTGCGTCGACCGGGAGGATTTCGAGCGCGCCTGCGAGGTCAGAGATAAGATCAAGGCGATTGAAGGAAAGAAATGAGTGACTGGTGACTGAAATACCACCTTCATTTCTAATTTCTCATTTAATATAAACCCCAAAACAAAGGAGGGATTTCTATGGAAGACAGATATACAGATGGTGTAAAAAATGCCTGGAAATTTGCAGGAGAAGAGGCTTCGAAGCTGGGCAGTGATTATTTGGGGACCGAGCATCTGCTTTTGGGCATTGCCCACGAAAAAGATTCGGCCGGCGGCAAGATCCTGAATTCGCTCGGCGTGACCGTAGAGGCGGTGGAGCCGCTGCTCGCCGGGCAGGGGAAGAGCGGCTTCTTCTCTCGCCGTGAGCTGTATGTAGCGCCGCGGACGAAACGGGTGCTGGAAATGGCGCTGGAGGAAGCCAATGATCTTGGCAATTCCTTCGTCGGCACGGAGCATCTGCTGCTTGCCATTCTTCGGGAAGGCAGCGGCGTTGCGATGCAGATCCTGGAGCATTTCGGCGTGACACAGGAGAAGCTGCAGAAAGCCTTCGATACCTATATTTCGGAAGACGGAAATGGAGAAGGCAGTGCAGAGCTGGGAGAGATGGGTGATTTTGCCATCGACCTCAATGAAAAAGCCAAACAGGGCAAGATCGACCCTGTCATCGGGCGTCAGACGGAGATCAATCGTGTGATCCAGATCCTGTCCCGCAGGAATAAGAACAACCCTGTCCTCATCGGTGAGCCGGGCGTAGGCAAGACAGCCATCGCAGAAGGGCTTGCACAGCGGATCGTTTCTCATGATGTGCCGGAGATCCTGAAGGACTGCCATGTGATTTCTCTCAATATGTCCTCCGTCGTCGCCGGTACCAAGTACAGAGGCGAATTTGAGGAACGGCTGAAAAAAGTCATTGATGAAGTGAAGAAACATAAAGACTGGATCCTTTTCGTCGATGAACTGCATACACTGGTGGGAGCAGGCTCGTCGGAAGGCTCCATGGATGCAGCCAATATCATGAAACCGGCTCTGGCACGCGGGGAGCTGCGCTGCATCGGTGCGACCACTTTGAAAGAATATAAGAAGTATATCGAAAAGGATGCCGCTTTGGAACGTCGCTTCCAGCCGGTCAAAGTCGGTGAACCGACACCGGAAGATACGCTGAAGATCTTGAAGGGTCTGCGTGATCGCTACGAAGCCTTCCATAAAGCGAAGATCACCGATGAAGCAATGAAAGCGGCTGTCGAACTTTCCGGTCGTTACATCACGGATCGTTTCCAGCCTGATAAAGCCATCGATGTCATTGATGAAGCCGCCGCCAAGGTCCGCATGGAAGCGTCTTCGACACCGGATGCGCTGAAAGAGAAGGAAGAAAAACTGGCCTCCCTTTTGAAAGAAAAGGAAGCGGCTGTGGCTTCGCAGGATTTTGAAAAAGCCGCCGAGTATCGTGATGCTGCCAAGAAGATGCAGAGTGAGATCGCCCTCATGAAGAAGGACTGGAAGGGGGCGGATCATGATGATCTTAAAGTCACGGAAGAAGATGTGGCAGAAGTCGTCGCCAAATGGACGGGGGTACCGCTGCAGAATCTGAAGAAGAGCGACTCCGAGCGCCTGCTTCATCTGGAAGAAGAGCTCCATAAGAGAGTGGTCGGTCAGGATGAGGCTGTCCATGCCGTTGCCACGGCGATCCGTCGTGCGCGCGCCGGCATGAAGGATCCGAAACGTCCGATCGGTTCCTTCCTCTTCCTCGGCTCGACCGGTGTCGGCAAGACCGAGCTGGCCAGAGCGCTCGCTGAATGCATGTTTGGCAGTGAGAAAAATATGATCCGTTTCGATATGTCGGAATACATGGAGAAACACGAAGTGTCCCGTCTCGTCGGTGCGCCTCCAGGATATGTCGGCTATGAAGAAGGCGGCCAGCTGACCGATGCCGTGAGAAAGACGCCGTACAGCGTCATCCTCTTTGATGAAGTCGAAAAGGCGCATCCGGATTTCTTCAATATCCTTCTGCAGGTACTCGATGATGGTCGTCTGACCGATGGTCAGGGCCGCACCGTGGACTTCACGAATGCTGTCATCATCATGACCAGTAACCTTGGCTCTGCCCTCTTGAAAAACCAGATGAAGAAACTGGGATTCAAAGCAGAGGACAAAGGTGAGAAGAAGGAAACCTTCGAGGATGTGAAGAAGCTGATGATGGATGAAGTGAAACACACGCTCCGTCCGGAATTCATCAACCGTATCGATGAGATCATCGTCTTCCATCCGCTCACCGCTACCGATCTTTCCTCTATCGTGAACCTGATGCTTGCCAAGGTCGGCGAGAAGCTCGCGCACTTCGAAGTGAAGCTCGATGCCAGCGAAGAAGCGAAAAAGCTCCTCATCGATCATGGTACCGATGTGGAATACGGTGCTCGTCCGCTGCGCCGCACCATCCAGAAAGAAGTCGAAGACCCGATCTCCGAGCTCATTCTGCAGGAGGGGCTCGAAAAGAAGAAAGTCCTCCATATGGATGCCAAGGATGGCAAGCTGACTTTCCACGCGGAATGATGCCATCGCCTTTAGGCAGATGATATAATAAGAGTGCAATAGGAATGTAGTAGACATTTCCCGTTGCACTCTTTTTGTGCTTTTGGGGGTTCAACGGGTTCTCTGGGGTCTGAAGGTTCAACGGGGAAGGTGCGGCGCGAAGCGCCGAATGATAAAATTGCGGCGAAGCCGCCACCACCCCTCCTCACTTCTTACTCCTCATTCCTAACTTTGAGAAATTGTATAGCGTACTGATGAACGATATGATGATAAAGGAGATACGTCCATGGCCAAGAACCGAACCAAATTCGTCTGCTCGAACTGCGGGGCAGAGACTGTGAGATGGATGGGGCGATGCCCGCAGTGCGGCTCATGGAATACACTCGAGGAGACGGTGGAGGAAGTCCTCCCCAAGCAGCTGCGGACGACGCATGAGGTGGTCAGCGGCAAGCGTCCGCAGAAACTCTCGGAAGTGAATCTGGAAAACCATGAACGCATGCAGCTTTCGATGCCCGAGGTCGATCGTCCGCTCGGAGGCGGCGTCGTACCCGGCTCCGTCATCCTTTGGGGCGGAGAGCCGGGGATCGGCAAGTCGACACTGATTCTCCAGGTCTGCCACGCCATGGCAAAGGCGGGACGGAGCGTCCTTTATGCAAGCGGGGAAGAGTCCGAAGCACAGATCAAGATGCGCGCCGAAAGACTCGGCGCTGCTGATGACAATCTGCTCGTCTATTCCGGCGGCAATCTGGATGCCATCGTCTCTGAGGCAGAAAAAGAAAAGCCATCCATGCTGGTCATCGACTCCATCCAGACGATGTATCTGTCGGCCAATGAGTCCCCGATGGGAAGCCCCGCGCAGATCCGTGACTGTACCGCCGTACTCGTGCGCCTCGCGAAAAGCGAGAACATCGCCGTCATGATCATCGGGCATGTGACAAAGGAAGGAAATCTCGCGGGGCCGCGCATCTTAGAGCACATGGTCGACGTGGTCTTCTACTTGGAAGGCGACCGCAGCTACCAGTTCCGCGTGCTGAGGACGGTGAAGAACCGTTTCGGCTCCACCGCAGAGTCCGGGCTCTTCGTCATGGAGGGGCAGGGGCTCAAAGGGATCGAAGACCCGTCGAAATACCTGCTTCGTGACCGCACGAGCCAGACGCCGGGTCAGGCTGTCGTCGCCTGCATGGAAGGACTGCGCCCTGTCCTTGTAGAGATCCAGGCACTCACCGTCCACTCGGTCCTTGCCATCCCGCGCCGCATCGCGGCGGGCTATGACTACAACCGCATGATCATTCTTCTCGCGGTCCTGGAACGCCGCGGACGCATCCCTTTCTCGACCGAAGATGTATATCTCAATGTGGCGGGCGGTTTCCGTGTGAAGGAAACTGCCGCCGATCTGGCTGTCGCGCTCTCACTGATCTCCGTCAGAGGCGACGCCCCTATCCCGCAGAACCTCATGGCGCTCGGAGAGATCGGTCTCACCGGAGAGATCATGCCCGTTTCCCGTGTCACTCTTCGTCTCAAAGAAGCACTCAAGATGAAATTTACCCACTTCATCCTGTCGGAACGCAATAAAAAAGAAGTCCTGGCCTATTATGAAGCGCATCATCTGGACGAGGTCAGAGAACATACCGTCTTCGTCAGAAATCTGAAAGACCTGATGGAAGCGGTGAAGTAGGGGGGCACGGGGCGTGCTGCTCCTTGATTTGGGGATAAAAGCTCTGTTTGAATGAGGAATGAGGAATGAAGGTGGCGGATTTGCCGCAAGTATATATGGGGCGATGCCCGAAGGTGGTATTTAATCAGTGTTTTCCTAATCCCTAATCCCTAATCCCTAGCTACTCAACCCTGCTTTCAAATTTCAGGGGTTGGTGCGGTGTTTCTATAGGATGAAGCGCTGCACCAACCCCTTTGAACCTTCTGAACGTATAGAACCCGCTGCACCTGCCAACCGCAAACTGTCAACCATCAACAAAATTTTTCATTTCCGGTATAAATGAGAGCGAAAGTTTGCTATAATAAGATGATGCTTAAAATGTAAAAATGGACTTACTATCTGAAAAAGTTGTTTTCTACAAAAACATAGTGTAATCAAAGAGGATTCAAGATGCCGGAAAAAGTATTACGATTGATATTCATCCTGCTCTTTACCGTTCTTGGCGTCGTGCTTTCCAGACAGGGCGAGTCAGTGCTGACGGCACTGCTCCCGAACTCTGTCCTGACGGAGACCATTCTGGGGATCACCTTCATGTCTCTGGCCACGATGCTTCTGGGTGGTATTTTAGGAGCTGTCGTGGGCTGCGCTGTATCCCCCTACCTGATTTCCCGCCTTTTCGCATTGACATCGCGGATGGAAAAGTCGCTGTCTGCCATGAGTACGCAGGATCTCATCGCAGGGACGCTCGGGCTCTTTCTGGGGCTCATCATTGCAAATCTGGTCGGACTTGCTTTCAGCTCAGTGCCGTTCATCGGGCCGTATGTCTCTGTCGTACTGTCCATCGTGCTCGGGTACCTGGGGATGCATCTCGCAGTCAGCAAGAAGCCGGAGATGGTCGGCTGGTTTAAGCTGCATGCGGAAGAAAAGAGCGAGAAAAAGAAATCAAAGGAAAAACAGCGCATCGGTAAGCTGCTGGATACGAATATCATCATCGATGGACGTGTGGCAGATATTTTCCAGACTGGATTTTTGGAAGGTCCTATCGTGGTGCCTGTCTTTGTGCTGGAAGAATTGCAGAAGATCGCAGACAGCTCGGACGTACTGAAGAGGAATCGCGGCCGCCGCGGACTGGATATCCTGAACCATATGCGCAAGAAGAACCGTGATGACATCAAGATCATCACCGATGATTTCGAGGAGATCAGTGAGGTGGACTCCAAGCTCATTAAGCTCGCCCGTGAAAAGGGCTACAAGATCATCACCAATGACTACAATCTGAATAAAGTGGCGGAGCTGCAGGGCGTCGCTGTCCTCAATGTGAATGACCTCGCCATCGCTGTGAAGCCGGCCGTCATTCCCGGCGAGCAGATCTTCGTCCAGCTCGTGAAGAATGGCAAGGAAGAAGGCCAGGGAGTCGCCTACCTTGATGACGGTACGATGATCGTGGTCGAAGACGGCAGCAAAAGCATCGGTAAGGAAGTCGCCGTCATCATTACATCGGTTCTCCAGACCTCGGCCGGGAAGATGATCTTTGCGAAGCTCGAAGAATAGGATTAGTAGCTAGGGATTAGGGATTAGGGATTAGGAGACATCAGACATCTGACTTCTATCCTCCGGCCTTCGGGCATCGCCCCATATATATTCGCGGCGAAGCCGCCACCTGAACCCTGAACCTTTAAACCCTCAAATCCATTTAGGAGTACATGTATTTATGAACAGTCTCATACTGGTGGCTGCCGGTCAGGGCAGCCGCATGGGGGCTCCGGTGAATAAACTTCTCTTGAAGCATCGGGGCCATTCGCTGATTTCTTATACGCTAAGGCATGTCTTTCAGAGCCGCTTTCTGGAAGAGCTCATCATCGTCGCAAGGGTCGAGGAACAGCCGATTTTTGCTGACATATTGAAAGGGATCGAGCACCATATCCCTGTCCGCTTCGCACCGGGCGGAGCGACGCGCACCCAGTCGGTGAAGAATGGACTTTCCTGTCTTGCGAAGGATTCGGAAAAAGTCCTCGTGCATGATGGGGCGCGTCCTTTCGTCGATGGGAAGACCATCGATGAAGCCTTTGCTGCTATCAGCGAGGCGCATCCGGCCGTCGTGGTCGGTATCCCCTGTGTGGATACCATCAAGGAGGTCGATGGAGAATTGGTGCGGGGGACGCTGGATCGGAGCCGCCTTTTCCGCGCACAGACGCCGCAGGGGGCATTTTCGAAGCTGCTCAAAGCGTCGATGGAGGCTCTTTCCTCCGAAGAAGGGATCACGGATGATGCTTCGATCTTGGAAAAAGCGGGCGTGCCGGTCACGGTGCTGCCCGGGAAAGAACAGTTTTTCAAGGTAACGACACCGGGAGATTGGAGCCGGTTTACAAAAATGATCGAAAAAGAGGGCTTGCCCTTCCGTATCGGACAGGGGTATGATATACATCGATACGATGAAAGCCGTCCGCTCCTGCTTGGCGGTGTAGAGATCGCAAAGACAGGCGGTCTTTTGGGCCACTCGGATGCGGATGTGCTGCTGCATGCCATCATGGATGCGCTTTTGGGCGCAGCGGGTCTTCCCGATATCGGGCACTATTTCCCCGATACCGATCCTCGCTATGAGGGAGCGGACAGCAAAAAGCTCATGCTCGAAGTCGCGCGCGTCCTTTCTGAAGAAGGCTGGCAGGCTGGAAATATCGACAGCACGGTCATCGCGGAGAAGCCGAAGCTTGCGCCGCATATAGCGGAAATGAAAACATCGATCGCACATCTTCTCGCTATCTCCGAGAATCAGGTGGGTGTGAAAGCCACCACGAATGAAAAATTGGGTGCGGTGGGCCGCAGGGAAGGTATGGCAGCTCTGGCATCCGTTATCATTTATAGAAAATAAGAAGGAGTTTTAACAGATGGAAAAGAAATTGAAAGTTCGTTTTGCCCCGAGCCCGACAGGCCCATTTCATATCGGTGGTGCGCGCTCCGCGCTCTTCAACTGGCTGGTTGCTCGTCACGCTGACGGCACCTTCCTCGTCCGCATCGAAGATACGGATCTGAAGCGTTCCACCAAGGAATCCGAAGAGAATATCAAAGATTCTCTGAAATGGCTCGGCATGAACTGGGATGAAGGCATCGACGTAGGCGGCCCGCATGGTCCGTACCGCCAGACCGAACGCCTCGATCTCTACAAGAAGGAAGTACAGAGACTTCTCGATGAAGGCAAAGCGTACTACTGCTACTGCAGCGCAGAAGAGCTGGAAAAAAGCCGCAAGGCGCAGCTCGATGCCGGCAAGACTCCGATCTATGATGAACACTGCCGCCACCTCACCGAAGAAGAAAAAGCCCGCTACGAAGCGGAAGGCAGAAAGCCGGTCGTCCGCCTCAAGGTCAGAAAAGACGGTGTCTTCGCTTTTGATGACATGGTCCGCGGGCACGTTGAATTTCAGGCGGCCGGTGTCGGTGATTTCATCATCATGAAATCCGACGGTATCCCGGTCTATAATTTTGCTGTCGTGATCGATGATGCCTTCATGGAAGTCACCCATGTCATCCGTGCCGAAGAACATCTTTCGAATACCCCGCGCCAGCTTGCTATCTATGAAGCACTTGGCTATAAACCTCCGAAATTCGGCCATATCTCCCTGATCCTCGGTGAAGATCATAAGAAGATGAGCAAGCGCCATGGGGCGACCTCTGTCACCGAATACAGAAATATGGGCTACCTGCCGGAAGCGGTCGTGAACTATCTGGCGCTCCTCGGCTGGACTCCGAAGGGCGAACAGGAAATCTTTACGGAAGAAGAGCTCATCAAGCAGTTCTCCATGAAGCGTGTCTCTTCGAATGATGCTGTCTTCGATATCAATAAGCTGAACTGGATCAACTTCCAGTACATGAAGAAGCTGGACGCAGACCAGCTCTATGATCTGATCTTCCCGTTCCTTGTGAAAGCCGGCTATGTGGAAGAGTCTGTCACGGAAGAGAAGAAGGATTGGTTGAAGAAGGTCATCTGGTTCATGAAGGATCACATCTACTTCGCAGGTCAGGCAGCCGATGAGCTGAAGTTCTTCTTCGAAGATATGCCGAAGATCACCGACGAAAATGTCCTTGCCATCATGAAGGAAGAAACCAGCGGCAAGCTCCTTAAAGCCTTCATCGAAGATCTGAAAGCTCTTGAGACCTTCGATCAGGCAGAGATCAAGAAATGCTTCAATGCATGCATGAAAGCACAGGGCATCAAGGGCAAAGCTGCTTACGAACCGACCCGTATCGCTTTGACCGGCGTGACCCAGGGCCCGGGCATGTTTGAAATGATGGAACTTTTCGGAAGAGAAAAGACCATGGATAGACTCGAAGCAGCACTCGCGTACTGCTAAGAGAGGAAAGAGCCACAGAAATGCGCCGCATTTCTGTGGCTCTTTTGGTTTGAGGTTAGCCTGTGGGGCGTGCTGCCCTCTTGATTGGGGATGAAAGATTTGCTCAAATGAGGAATGAGGAATGAAGGTGCGGCGCATAAAAATCAAAAGCGCCGCGGAGTGTTGATAGCGCTTCGCGCCGTCGTCATTTCGAGCGTAGCCAAGAAATCTCTATTGCAGAACGCTAATTGCCTGATGTGAGATAGCACCAAGACGTTGTTTTACCTCGGCACATACACGCTGATTCCCGCAGAGCAGTAGAGATCCCTCGACTACGCTCGGGATGACGATGCCGGAGAATCCTAGTTACTCCTAATCCCCAATCCCTAATCCCCAATCCCTAATCCCTAATCCCTAGCTACTCATCCCTGCTTTCAAACTTCAGGGGGGATGGTGCGGCGCATAAAAATAGGGAAGCGCCGCGGAGGTTTGAAACTAGCGGTTTTCTCGTATCGCAAACCTAAT